>JBCCCR010000037.1 GCA_039033415.1 Pseudomonadota bacterium
CCGCAACTTCGGCGACCTCCGGCGTCTCTGAGATGGCGGCCTCAACTTCGGCACATGTCGGCATGAATTGGGTCAGCGCAGCGTCGCCGCCGTGGTGTGGTCGGCAACGGACAGCTAGGAGAGTCGCATAACTCGTTTGCGGACAGCCGCACTGGCTCGAATAGTCGAACTACTGGAAAACAAAAATTTGGTGATAGCGGCGAGGCATCCGAACCACACTGCCTGGGGCTCTGCGCGCTTAATCAGGTATTGGTTAGCCTGCCCGAGGGTAAGATATGTGCGAGCCGCCGGGCGGAAGACAAAAAAGTGGGATCCGAAGATCCCACTTTTGCTTTCTGGGAGTCTGGAACTCACGTTCCAGCCCGGATTTGATCAGCAGGGGGAAATATTCTCCGCCTGCGGGCCTTTCTGGCCCTGCGTGACGGTGAATTGAACTCGCTGACCTTCTATGAGTGATCGGTGGCCTTCTCCGGCGATCGCCTTAAAGTGGGCGAATACGTCAGGACCTGATTCTTGCTCGATAAAGCCATAGCCTTTTGCGTCGTTGAACCATTTAACGGTACCGGTAACGGTGGACATAGTGATGTTCCTATCTAAATAAGTTTGAAAATAAAGCCCGAGTGGGCGGATTCGCGTGAAATGCTGAGACTACTTATGAAAACAGGACGAGGTACAACAGACGAGACTTCGAAACAGCGGGCATAAATACTTCGGCAAAACTTCAAGCTACATGAAGCATATAGGCCATGGCGCGTTTGTCAATGCGTTTGTTTTACAGATCATGGAATTCGTCGGTGCCGGAGTCATTCAGCAAATCGCTCGTTGCCTGATGGTAATGAGGGAGACTGAACCACCCCGGGTTTTCCGGAGACTGTTTCGTGAGAGATTGGCTAAATCGTGTCCGAAAAAACGGCACCCCATTTCACAGCTAGGCAATCATGAGTCTGCAGTTCGCAACCATTCGTAATCCCCTTGGGGACGCCATAAATAAACCCGCTTCCGCGGGTTTTTTTATGGCGTCCGCAAGGGTCTTGGTTCGAACCCCAGGTTCGACAAGTTGCGCCAGCAACTTGGACGCCGTAGCGAAGCGAAGGCGCCCCGCAGGGGTGAGCAGGCGACACTTCGCCTGCTAATCAATCCCCTTGGGTCTCCCCTAAGAGAGTCTCCTAATTTGACCGCTTCAGCGGGCTTTTTTAATGGCGCCCGCAAGGGTCTTGATACGAACCCCACGGTTCGACAAATTGCCGGCAGGCAATTTGGACGCCGAGCAAAGCGAGGCGCCCCGCAGGGGTAAGCAAACGATACTTCGTTTGCCAAACAATCCCCTTGGGTCTCCCTCAAGAGTAACCCCCTCAACCGACTGGGCAGCGGGCCTTTTTTATAGTGCCGCCAAGAGTCTTAGTTCCAACGCCTGGTTCGACACGTTGCGCTAACGCCTTTTTTCGACGACGCGCACCGAGTGCCTCTGCCGCGATCACAGCACGGTGATATATTTCGCGTATGCATCGTGCGGATCTAACGATCACGGACATCCTAAATGAATCCGAGGACGGCGATGAAGCCGTGCGCGCCGCGTTTCCGCTCATTTA
This sequence comes from Pseudomonadota bacterium, assembly GCA_039033415.1. Classification (NCBI taxonomy): domain Bacteria; kingdom Pseudomonadati; phylum Pseudomonadota; species Pseudomonadota bacterium. Next base: position 1,590 of record JBCCCR010000037.1, read on the forward strand.
CAAAGCGCTGGAGGATCTCGCGTCGGGATATCTGCGCAAAGAGCGCGAGGGGCACACGCTGCAAACCGCCGACTTGGTTCATGAAGTGTTCCTGAAGATGGCGGGCCGACCAAGGATGCAGTTAAGGGGGAGAAAACACTTCCTGGTCGTGGCAGCGGCCGCAATGCGCCGGTACCTCGTCGATTATGCGCGGAGAAAGAACGCTTCGAAACGCGATGTTCGACACGCAGCGCTGTTCCTGAAGGATACGGAGGATGACCCTGTCGATCTGCTTGCGCTTGATGCGGCTCTGACGCGTCTCGGGAAGATTGATCAGCGTCAGGCGCAGATGGTCGAGCTACGGTTTTTTGGGGGGGCAAAAGCCGAAGATATCGCGGAGATATTCGACATCTCGACGGCAACGCTGTCCCGGGAGTGGTGGGTCACCAAGCTTTGGCTTCGCAGGGAACTGTCTTGACGACAGACTCCGTCCTGTTTCAGCGAGCAAAGGCGATTCTGCTGGATCTTTATGATGTGAGCGAGGCGGCACTGGAGCGAACAGCTGTCGATGCCTGTAACGGAGACTCGCAGCTGGAAGCGGAAGTCGTTTCACTACTTGCGGGGATAAATACGAGCGATTCCGTTGTAGAAGGCTCGGTCCTGAGTGTCGTCAGGACCCTGAAGGAGGCGCACTCCGAGATCCCTCAGATCGAAGGTTTCACGGATCTCCGGGAGATCGGCCGGGGCGGCATGGGGGTCGTGTATCGCGGACGATCGACTGGACTGATTGAGCGGCCGGTTGCTATTAAGCGAATTGCCGGGCTGCAAAGCGAACGTGATCGGGTTCGTTTCGACGAAGAATGTGAGTCGCTCGCCCGCTTGAGTCATCCGCATATCGCAACGGTTTATCAGTCGGGAGTCGACGACAACCGCCACCCTTACGTGGCGATGGAGTGGGTCGATGGTGCTCCCATCACGGAGTACTGTGACGCTGAACAATTGACGGTTTCGCAGCGTATTCAGCTCGCCATTCAGGTATGTGATGCGATTTCTTATGCGCACGAACGCGGGATACTGCATCGGGATATCAAACCTCCGAATGTTCTGGTGACCGAGCAGAGCGGTAAGCCGCTGGTAAAAGTCATCGATTTTGGCATCGCATCTCGGCTGGATACCCCGGGTGGGCAAACCGCTTCTACCAGCCTGGGCACCCCCGGCTACGTAAGCCCCGAGTTGATAACCAGCAACGGCAGCCTCGTTCCCGACACGAGGAGCGACGTTTACTCGCTCGGTGTTCTGCTGTACGAGCTCGTTGCTGGAAGCCGCCCCTTCGGCGATGTGGACCCGAGCCAGGCCTGGGCTCAAATCACTTCGCAATCGCCGCCTTCACTCTACGCGTGTGTTTCTCGATGCGGTGCTCGTGGGCAGGAACATATCGCCGCGGCTCGCGGCGGTAGTACCGGAGAGCTAAGTAAGAGCACTCGGGGAGACATCAGCCTGATCGCCGAGAAGGCGGCGGCGCTAAATCCTGCCGACCGGTATGGAAGCGCGGATGCCTTGCGCCGAGATCTAATCGCGCACACCAAGCACATGCCTATTGCTGCCCGCGATTTGACAGGAACCTATGTCGCCGGACGGTTTCTCCGACGCCACTGGCCCGTGGCTGTCACCCTTGGACTATTCGTCTTAGCGTTGGCTGGCGGCGTCATAGCCGCATCGCTACAGGCGCAGAAAGCCAACCGTCAGGCAGAACTTGCCCGCTCGGCGAAAGCGGAATCCGACCGGGTGTCTCAGTTTCTGGTCGACGTGTTCCGCACTGCCGACCCACAAACCACCAATCCGCGAAGTGTCAATGCCGCCGATATCCTCAGTGCCGGACGCGATAAGGCAGAAAGCGAATTGGCCGACAACCCTCGAGTATTGGCACGGGTACTTCGTCTGGTCGGTAATATCTCTGCCAACCTTGGTGACCTTGAGGAGGCGCAATCGCTCCTAGAACAATCGGCCGACATTCAGCGCAAAAACGCATCCGTTGGCGATAGGCCCGGTAAGGACCTCGCCGATACGCTCTTCGCGCTGGGGCGAGTGCAGAGCCTCCGGGCTAAGGATTCAGCGGCGATTGCGACCCTGGAAGCGGCACGCGATATGTATTCAGCAGTCGTCCCGCAAGATCTTCCGGGGATCGCTAACGTCAACAATACGCTGGCGAATTTGTATTGGAAAAGGTGGGATCTTGAGCGGGCGGCGCAGTTGCACCGTCGAACCCTATCGCTGCGTCAGGAGTTGCTGGGCAACCGGCATCTGGATGTGTCGGTTTCCATGATCAACCTGGCTGCGGTTTTGCTGACACAAAGCAGCCATGCGCCTTCTCAGGTCGAAGCACAAAACCTGCTGGAGGAAGCGCTCGTCATTATGCGCGAGCAGCTGCCTGAGGAGCATCTGTGGATCAAGCAGGCGCAAGCAAATCTCGCACTCACGCTGTTCCGGCAGGGTGATTCTGAGCGCGGTCTTGACGTGCTTCACTCGTTGCTGAATGAACAGGTGGAGCGGTTGGGTGAAACTCACCAGGACGTCATCCCGACGCTTACCAATATCGGTGACCATCTACTTACCTCGGGTCGGGCTGACGAGGCGCTAGTGTACTTTCGCCGGGCCAATGCCGCCGCAGGCGCGGTTTGGGACGAGCGGCACCCCGATTTTGCCCGGACGCTGTCCCGCCTCGGGGGCGCGCATTTCCGGATGGGAAATCTGGAGGACGCCCGGCAACACTACGAAAAAACCCGGACCATTTACGCCAACCACTATGGCGTAGATCACCTCCAGACCATGCTCAGTGAGCAGCGACTGGCGCGACTGGAACTGGCACAAGGACAGTATGGAGAAGCGGAGGCTCGTCTCGAGCGCGCTCGTAAGTTCTTTGCGGAACAACCGGAATCCATTGTGTTTCGACTGCTCTCGGTCGATCGCGATCGGCTGGCGTTGCGGCTAGCAACGCAAACCGACACGACCGAATTTCGTGATCTGATAGATCGCCACCTCAAGGCGGATCTACATGACTGGCGTCACCTCTACAGCGCGTACCTTTTGTCCGCGCGAGCCGCCTACGCCAGCAATGATATCGAGCGGTTGAAGGAGCACGTGGCAGCGCTGCTGCGTGTGGAGGAGGGGCGACAGGTTCCGGACCACCTGAAGCTCGAGCGAGAATCCCTTCAGGCCGCGCTGAGTCAAAGGCGCGGCGATCTGGAAACGATGAATTCTGCCGTCGAAGCCATCAATAGCCAGTTGGAGAGAGCAGGATCGACGATTCCGTTCGCGACTCGTCAATCAGTCCAGTCACTGTTGGCGACCTTGAGAACCCGGCAACCTTGAGCACTCAGCAACCAAACTCCTGAGTCTGGATGGGTATATGCTCGCCCTAGATGTTCTCGATACTCGCAAACTGCGGCTGTTCGAACCATTTCGTGAACCAGCTGAAGCATTTTTATCTTCGCTCTCGCCTCAACAGTTCGTTGTCCCCATCAAAAGTGTTGCGACGAATCGGCGTCATCACCAGCGAATCGTGACGTTGTCGCCATGCAGCGATTGCCATTCGCCCTTCGTAATCGCGCCGTCCTCGAATCGGACCAACTGAATCTGTAGGCCCATGGCGGTTATTCGCCCATACGTCTCAACGTAAGCGGGCGTGGTGGGGTGCTTCGCGCGCATAACAAGCGTGGGTGCGGCTCTCTCAAGCGCTCGCTCCTCCAGAGAAGCCTTGCTGAGCACGATAGACCGGGACTTGAACGACCCGTTAATCACCGGTGTTTCAAATCCGTCGACGAACAGTACATCCGGATCCTGTCCAACGTTCACCCGGAAGGTTTGGCTGGCCGCTGTGTCGACACCGCCGTTTGCGGTGCCTCCGTTGTCCGTGACCGTGACGGCGAAAGTCGCCGATCCGTTGCTGCCCGAAAGCACTAAGGACAATCGCCCGTTGTCGTCGACGGTGATCAGATCGACAACGCCGTCGGGATCACTGACCGTGGCCACGTCGATACGCTGCACCAGTTGGTCTATTTCGTTTGGACCTAGGGTGGTGACGTTGACGAAGCCATCGACAACCTGCACACCTGCGGTTCCGGCGCTGAAGCTCTGATCGCCGAGCAGTGAAAACTCAGGTGGATCATTGACCGGTGTAACGGCTAGTCGAGCCGTCGCCATGGCGGGTGTCCCCGCATCATCCTCGATCGAGTAGCTGAGGCTGGCCTCTCCAAAGAAATCGTCCAGGGGCGTCACCCGAACGGTGTCGTCGGCCGGATTGCTTGTGCCCCCGTCATCGACGGTCGCCAGCACTCCGGCAATGGCGCTGACTTGTGTGATGCGGATGCTATCCGTGGAATCACCCGCTCCCGCGCTATCGTTTGCAAGGAGCGAGCTTGCAGGAATGGCCTGCGTATCTGCACCCTCTAAGACCGGCGTTAACAGGTCGTCCGAGGCAGTGGGTGCATCGTCGATGTTGCTAACTGTGATGGTGATTGTTGCTGCGTCGGTGTTTCCGAACCCGTCCGTAACGGTGTAGAGCACGCTCGCGACGCCGCTGGTGTTTGCAGGCGGTGTGTAGTCGAACGAGCCGTCGGCGTTGAGCGTCATCATGCCGCCGATGCCCTGGGCAACGAACGTTCCGGAAGAGTTGACGGAAAGTGGGTTGCTTTCAGGATCGGTATCGTTGTCGAGTACGCCGGGAGCGCTCACCGACAGCGCTCCATTCTCGTCGCTGGTGTAATCATCGTCGACGGCAACCGGGGGCTGATTGTCCAGTCCAACGCGAACGGTAACCGTGCCCGTCGCCTGCGCGGTACCGTCTGTGATGTCGTAAGTGAACACGTCCAGTCCACTCACATTGGCCGGTGGTGTGTAATTGAATGAACCATCACTATCTGCCGTCAAGGTGCCGCCCGGGCCGGAGACCGGCAACACGCTCGCAGCTACGACGGTAAGCGTATCGCTTGTATCAACGTCAGTATCGTTGGCGAGCAGGCCGGATACCGAATCGACGACCAGGGCGGTGTTCTGATCCGTTGTGTAGCCATCGTCGTTAGCGAACGGGGCGTCGTTAGCGCCGTCAACGCGGATAAAGCCGGCACCTGTCGCCGTCAGTCCACCCGGATCCTCAACCTCATAGGAGAAGCTGACGGCCCGGATTTCGCCATCGTCCAGGTCCTCAAAGGCTCCTTGCGGGTCGAAGACGAACACGTCCGACGGGGTCGCCTCAACCCGTCCGGAAACAGGCTGTTCCGTGATCCGAAATGTGAGAACAGAATCATCGATGTCGCTAGCGATGAAAGTACCTGACGTGGTGGTGTCCTCGGCCGCGGAGAGCGCGGGCAGACCGGGTGTTGTTGGCGCATCGTTCACGCCTTCGACGTTAACCGTGATCGTATTGCTGGCGCTTGCGTTCTGTGCGTCCGTCGCGGTGAAGTCAGCCGTTACCATGGCAGATTCTCCTTCACCCAGCGACTGGAACTCAGGTTGCGCAGCGTCGAACGAAAAGGTCTGGTCGTTGTTATTCGTGAAGCGGGCATCGACCGCGTCGAAAACGACGGTCAAGGTATCGGTTGCGTCTGCATCGCTTACCGGGAACCCGAACGTCCCCGAGGCATCTTCGTCGATGGTCACGCTGAGTGGTGCCGCAACGGGATTATCGTTGGCGCCGAGCACATCGATGATGAGAGCCGTAGTCGCTTCTGCGAATCCATCCGTAGTGGTGTAATCCACAGCCTGCGAAGACGTTTCTCCGGCAGCCAAAAACTCAAAGTCGCCGGTGCCGTCGAAAAAGAAGGTGCCGTCCTGGTTGAGTGTCACTTCGGCCCCTGACGAGAAAATAAAGGACTCGCTGGTGTTGGTATCGGTGATTGGAGAACTCGCCAGTGCACTGACGGAAATCGCGCCGCCGTCTTCGTCATCAACGGCGTCCGTGTCGTTGGCGAGAACGCCGTTATCGTCCTCTGTCGCGGTAGCACCTCCGTCGCTATCCGTATTGGTTCGTGCGGCGGTATCTTCGCTGACGGAATAGCGATCACCCAGCGCCACGGGCGCGTCGTTGATGATCTCCACTGCACCGATATCGCAATCACCGCCCGCAGCACCATCTGCGTCCATCGGGCGCGCCATTCCGCGCTGATCGGTGCTCGTACAGCTAGCTGAGGCGTCTACAAGTACGGACCCACTCTGCGGAAGGATGGTGGGCGTATCGCCGCCGTTGTCGGCCAGCACGCCCAGGTTGATGGCCTCCAGCGTGGCGGTGGTTGCACCGCTGCAATTGGTGTCGGTCGAGATAACGTCGGTTAGCGTACCCAATCCATTCAGATTGCAATCGCCGCCGTCGCCGGCGATCACGCTGTTGGTGATGGTCAGCGGAATTGGTCCCCCACCGAAGGCGTACGCGAAGATGCTTCCGCCCTGGGTCGCCGTATTGGAAAAGAAGGTCGCGTCGTTGATGCGCAGATCGCCGCCGTAAAAATATAAGGTGCCGCCGAAGTCAGCCGCCTGGTTTCCGGTAAGGGTTACATTGGACAACGACACCGTATCGCCGTCGTCCATGAAAGTAATCCCTCCAGCGAATGCAGAGTTGTCGTTAAACGTCGAGTTAGAGACCGTGAGTTCATCGTTACTCACGTAGAGCACGCCGCTAGTGCGACCGTAGTTGTCGGAGAACTGGCTGCCGTCGACGCTGACCCGGGCTCCGCTATTGGCACCGATTGCACCGCCCCGACGCCGAGCGTTGTTGTCCGTCATGGAGACGCCGCTTAAAGTGAGATACCCCCCAGAGACCATGACAGAGCCGCCGCGAGCGGCTGCACCTGTCCCGTCAGGCCCGTCCGCACAGCCGTTGGTCAATGTAAGGTTAGAGAGCGACACCGTCGCGCCCGAAACATTGAGATGTCGGAATTCACCCGCGTCAGTGCTGTCGTTGAGATTGCAGGTCACCGAGGAATCCCGGGTGATCGTAACCTCGCTGCCGACGATGGTTGTGTCGGAGGCGAGATCCAAAGACCCTTGCGTCAAGGTGATTGTGCCACCCTCATCGAACACACGCTGGTCGAACGTCACCGTCGACACGTCAGCGTTGGACTCGGCGGCGAGGACGGCATCGCGCAGCGTGCACCCGAACCCGGTGTTGCATACGCCGTCGCCATCGTCGGTGATTTCGTTGACCACGAAGTCGCTCCCGCTCTGGGCCGAATACTCGAACGCGCCTGCATCGCAGGCCGCGCCCGCCGGGCGTGCCACGCCGCGCTGGTCGGATTCACCCAGACAGCCGAAGCCAGCCGCGTCATGGGCGCTGGAGGCGGGGTTGATGGCGTGGGTCGGCGTCGGCCCGCCGTTGTCCTGCAGCGTGCCCAACGCCAGGTCGGTGGTCGTGGTGAGGGTTGCCGCGCCGCAGGTGCTGTCGGTGGCCACGTTGTTATCGACAACAAAGACCGTGTTTGCACGAAGGGTGCAAAGATCGCCGCTGCTGGCCGAAAACAGGTTTCCTGAGGCGGTGAAGGTCACCACATTGGACGTGAAGGGAGAGCCTCTAAACGCCGATGCGTAGCTGCCGAAGTTTGCCGCAAACGTTGAGTCGGTCACGTCGATCGTTCCGACTCCGTAGGTAGAGATGGCCGCTCTGCCGCCAGAGTTACCGCTGACGGTAGATCGCGAAATGGTTAGCGGGAAATAGCTGCCCACTCCGTTGGTGTAGATCATGCCGTAGCCGCCACTACCGGTTGCCTGGTTGCCATTGAGCGTGCTGCCTTCAATGGTGACGCTGGAAGTTAGTGCGTATATCGCGCCGGCGTTGCCTGCGCGGTTATCCGAGAGCACGCTGTCTTCCAGCGTCATGGAGGTGCCCTCCAAAAACACTGCGCCTGCGTCCTTGTTCGCAGACGCGACGCTTCCGGTGACCTCGCTATCCACCACTCGAATACTGCCACCAGTTGTAAAAATGCCGCCGGCGCCATCGCGGCCAGAAAGGTCGATACGATTGCCGGAAACGACCGAACCCTGGACCAGCAGATCGGCGTCTCGAGTGTAGATACCCGCCCCCGACTCTGATGTTGCGGCCGAGCTTTGAACCTGGTTGTTGGACACCGTGCTGCTTGAAACCGTGAGCGTTCCATCCCGAAGGGCAACCCCACCCGCCTGAGCGTTGTATCCTGAATTTTCCAGCAGGCGCACCGACTCCAGGGTTAGCGTGGTGTTGTCTGCGGCAATGGCGTGGGCGCTGACGCGCAGTCCGGCATTCGCATCGCTGTAGGTCTCGCAACCATAGCGCGCAGTCATTGACTGGAGCGTCACCGTGCTCGATGAGATCGCCAGGAGCCCGAAGCGTCCCGAGTTCTGTGTTTCGGTGCAGTCTACGCTGATATCGCGCTCGATAATCGCGTCGTTACCGGCAAGGGTGATATCAGAACTGATCAACGGCAGCCGTTCTTGCAGAGTGATGGTCTGCGAGGGGGGCAACTCGACGGTGTCTGCGCCTGAGCCGGGTGCACAGTCCGCGTGCGTCGCGGTGTCGTCATTGGCGTTGTCGATGGCCTCGGCTAGCGAACACAGGCCGTCAGCCGCATCGGTTCCGGAGGCGTTGGTGGTCACCGTAATGGTTGCAGCCTGGGCCGCGGTGCCCACGGTGCCGAGAGCCGCCAAAATGCTCTGAGCGAGAAGGGATTGTCTAAGTGCTTTGCGCTGATTCATTCAGTGTTACTCCGTCCGCGATTGACAGAGAGTCCGTTATCCGCAGAGGTTTCACTTGAGATCAGGCCTGATTGTGATGTCGTAGACCGGCTAGCAAGGCATGCTTTGGCAATCGTGATCAAAACGCTCTTCATGAGTTTGTCCATTTCGTATGTGGATGTCCGCGCACCGGCTAGACTCTCCCATGGCGCGAAACCCCACTAAAAGTGAGTCCCATGTCTATATGGCGAATTTCGCGAATTTTTTTGTCAACTTTCTTCCGCTACTCGACGACAACCAGGGTATCCCGAGTATCGCCTGAACCTCTGGCCTTATCTGTGGACTGCTGCTCATGGATTACCATCGGCAGCGATCGCTGTTTGCTGCAAGTCTCGCGTTGGTGCGATCCGCAAGATTAGAAGCAAAGGGAAACACTAGATGTTGATCGAGGCCAATCAGAAATCCGCGAGGTGCGAGCTGTTATCCAACAAGGAAGTACATTGCTACGTAACGCCCAACGCACCCCGCTCGCCGAGGAACTGCTGAAGCAGTCCGAAGCGTTGGCGCCGGGTTGGCCGCAAACCTACTCAATCACGAGAGAGCACTGCGTAACCATTCGCAGTCCCCAAGGGTCTTGGTACGAATCCCAAGGTTGGACAAATTGCCGGCAGGCAATTTGGACGCCAAGCAAAGCGAGGCGCCCCGCAGGGGTGAGCAAACGATACTTCGTTTGCGAATCACTAAGTTGCGCTAGCGACTTGGACGCCGGAGCGAAGCGCAGGCGCCCCGCAGGGGTAAGCAAACGATACTTCGTTTGCGAATAACTAAGTTGCGCTAGCGACTTGGACGCCGGAGCGAAGCGCAGGCGCCCCGCAGGGGTGAGCAAACGATACTTCGTTTGCGAATCAATCCCCTTGGGTCTCCCCTGAGAATAACCACCTCAACCGACTGTGCAACGGGCTCTTTTAATGGCGCCGCACGAATCAACGCCCTTCAAACGAGTCCCCGAATACGCCAGCCGGCAAACGCTTGAATGCCGCGCGAGGCAACCAGCCAGGGTTTCCAGGAGCGGTTCTCTGGTATGCACCAGCGTCAAGGGTTTGCTGCGTTCGTTCTGTCGCATTGAAGTCGGCCCGCGCATAAGCCGAATCCCCCTCGGAAAGCAGCACGGATGCAGCGGAAGGCCAAAAATCAAGACGCCCAGGGTCCACAAAATCTCCGGACGCACTGACTCCAGATGCAATGCCAGGTACAAGCCCTGCACCCAACCCCACGTTGCCGACGACGATGGCCGAGCCGTCACCGCCACTGAGACGAAATGCGCTTGCAGAGGGGCAGTAGAGCGCGTTGTTAGCTACGACCGTTGTGCTCAGGTCATCCATATCCCAACCGTTACCTCGGAGGCAGGCATCGCCGGCGTCGAATACCGTGTTGTGCAATATTTGAAGATCCTTGGGGTCGAGACCCTGATCGGGTGCCGCTCGGATGCCGCTTTCTCCTGATGCGACGACCAGGTTGTTACTTACCAGGGCCTGTCCAACTAGCCGGATACCAGTACCGGAAATGCTCCAGATGAAGTTTCGCTCTATCGCGTTGTGTGTTCGCCCTGGTGCGTTTGTATAGCCACCAAGCGCAACGCCGGCGGCGTTTGCTCCAATGATGACATTGTCTTGGATGCGGTTACCCGATGAGCCGTTTTTGATGTCGATTCCCTCACCCTGAAACCCGCCCAGATCGTGGAGGAAATTCTGGGTGATCAACGAGTCGACCATTTCGCATGTCGCTCCATTGCAGCCAAAATACATCCCTTCACCCGTGCCGCCATCAACACCGGTGTTGAAAATCTCATTTCGACGAATGACTAGCCGATCACAAAGCCCACCCGGACGATTGCAAGAAATGCCGACGTCACCCACGTCTCTGATTACCAGATCTTCGAATGTTGCGTGGTCAACGCGATCGAGTTTTAGACCGTGGCTGCCACCGGTAATCTCTAGTCCCCGCAGCGTGAAGTGAGAACCAGATATTCTCATCACATCCTGTGAGGGGATACCTGAAATCACGGGCCGGGCGCCGTCCGCTGCTTGGACCAAGATCGGCGCTAGCGGCGTCCCTTGCCAATTCACCGAGAGAAAAAAACTGCCTCCGCCTTCGGCCTGCGTGGTGTAAGAACCCTCATTGATAATCAGTTCATCGCCAGGTCCTAGCCCAACTAACGCCGCATGAAGGTTGTCACCAGGGAAGATCTGGAGCGTTTCTGCTGCTTCCGCACGGACCCCGCCTGTAGCGAGTTGATCAGCGCTTACAGCGCCTACTGCAATTTGCAAGATGGCTAATAAGGCTGGATTAAGCCTCATTTTATAAGCCGGTGATTCATACAGATGGGAAGTCAGCTTCAACGACCTAAGTGACAGTAGCGAGTTTGCCTTAGCGACTCCTGACAAACGGCCGAAAGACTCACGAAAGAACGGCGAAAACGGCCACACAAGCGTCTGCTGTCCATGGTCATCAACTGTCTTTGGCTTCAAGCTAGGGCCTAGCCTGCGTTCGACTCACATTGGGGCGTGTGCTTGAGCGTCAACTCCCTTTTTGTGAACATAGGGGAGATCGGCCGCGAATCGTAAAGCAAGCGCGGAACGCTTCAGCCTGCTGGGACGGGCGGCAAACGGGGCTGTATCCGTCGACCCTGCTCGCCTGTCGCGTCTATACTCACACGGTGAGCGACTTAGATAGGCGGCCATTGGCTGTATGGGTGTATCGGATCTGATGGACCTTTCCCAACCCTTCACGATCGGCCCTGTCCGGGTCGACCCGGAGCGCCGTCTAGTCAGCAGCGGGCGAGACGAGGTTTCGCTCGAGCCAAAGGTGATGGCCGTGCTGATGGCGCTCGTTGAACAGCGCGGTCAGGTCGTAACGCGGGAGGCGCTGCTCGACAAGATCTGGGCCCGGGAATTCGGTGGTGATGAGAGCCTGACACGGGCGGTTTCGCTGTTGCGCAAGGCTTTGGAAGACCGCAAGGCGATCGAAACTGTTACAAAGAAGGGCTATCGCTTTACGCGCGACATCTTAACTGAGGGGCAACCGAGAAACCTGAACGAAGGTAACCCGGGTGGCACGGTCGCAACTGATCGCTGGCGCCTGATCGGTTTCGGCGGAGTTATCAGGGAGCTTCAGCGACGCCGAACCTTTCGTACCGCCGGGGTTTACATCATCGGTTCCTGGCTGGTGATGCAGGCTGCCGACGTGTTTTTTCCGGCCTGGGGGCTGCCCGATTCGGCTATCAACATCCTGCTTACCACGGCCGTCTTCGGCTTCCCAGTGGTGATGGTCTTCGGATGGTTTTTTGACGTGACCGAACGCGGCATTGTGCGCACTCCGCCAGCGGACGCGAAAAGCCCCCGCGAGCCGCTGCCGCTGCACACCAAAGACTATGCCCTGCTGGTGGTTCTAGCGGGGGTGGTTGGTGTGATCGCCTACGGGGGGATTCAGGACTTGCGCGATCGGCCAGCACCAGCGCCTCAGCCATCAGTCGAGCAGAGCACGCTGCCAAAGCTGGAAAATGCGATTGCGGTCCTGCCGTTCGCGAACTCTACCGCCGATCCGAGCAACGAAGCTTTTTGCGACGGCATTTCCGAGGAGATTCTTCACAAACTTGCCCGCGTGAACGGTTTAAAGGTCATCGGACGCAACTCGTCGTTTGCCTTTAAAGGGAGCAGCTACCCGACGTCTCGCATCGCCAGCCTGCTTGGCGCCAGTTACCTGGTTCAGGGCAGCGTGCGTCGAGACGGTCAGCAGCTGCGCATCGTCGCCTCATTGGTCGACCAAAACGGTGAGCAGCGATGGAGCCAGGCCTTTGATCGGGAGCTGGATGGCATCTTTGCCATCCAGTCGGAAATCGCTGAGACCGTTACCGCCACGGTTGCGCCGACGATTGCGTTTACGGAACGGCCATCGCATGAGCCAGATTCGTATGCGTACGAAAACTTCCTGATTGGCCGAGAGCTTGTGAGAAAACGCGACGCTACGGGAGCTGCCGAGCGCCTTGAGCGAGCCATTGAGCTGGATCCACGGTTCGCCGAGGCGTATGCCGAGCTCGCGATTGCCCTCGCGCTTGGCACCCGGCCAAAAGGGCGGGACCTGCCCGGTGCGCGTGGGGCGATCAACACTGCTTTGGCGCTCGACCCGGGGCTTCCTCGGGCGTTGGCCGCACAGGGGCTTGTGCTGATTGAGGATGATCCGCCCGACTACAATCGTGCGCGGGAGCTCCTGGAGTCCGCGCTCATAAGCGAACCTAGCATGGTGGACGCCATGAACTGGCTGGGCGCGGCACTGACCGCGCAGGGCCAATTTGCCGAAGCGTTGGTGCTGCTGGAAAAGGCTCTGAGAATTGACCCGCTGCATCGCGTACTGGGCCTCAACTTGGCAACACGTTACGCACAAAGTGGTCAGTATGATCGTGCCAACGAGATCTATCGTCGCCAGCTTGGTCTCCCGGAGCTTAGCCGGGAGATGATGGTTTCTGCTCGCGATTATTACCGGGCAACCGGCCAAATCAGCCAACTGATTGCATTAGGTAAGCTTAACGCTGAGCAGCAGTTGCATCATCACTTCGACCTTGCTGCAGGCTACTCGCTTCTCGGCCTTTGGGAGCGCGCCGAGTACTGGAGCAATCGCATCGTGCATGACTGGGCCGACCACCCGTCCGTCGGCATGGGCTGGTACTCGTCGTTGGTGATCTATTATCAAGGCGATCTAGAACGTTCGCTCGAGCAGCTCGAAGAGGCCAATCGTCGCGCGCCAGAGAAGGTCCGGTACGCCTGGCGAATGAATAGCCAGATTCTAGGGCTGCGCCAGGCACTCGTCGGTCGTTTTGACGAGGCGATTGCTACTCTTGAGCCCGGAGTTCGGCATCTGCAACAGTCAGATCGATTCGACTCAGATGGATTCTTGGCTTTGGCCTGGTCTTACCAAAACGTCGGGCGTGTGGAGGCAGCGGATTCCCTGATCAGGCAAATGACGGCTCACTACGAGCGCGCGGAACAGGCCGGGTTTTTGCACGAAAGCGGGCCGATCTATCGATATGCGCTGTTGGCATTACTCGAAGGCGTTACAGAGCAAGCCCTGGACCGGCTAGAGCGGGCGATTCAGGCAGGTTGGCGAGATTTGGTCTACATCCGCCACGACCCGCGCTGGGATGGGCTGCGGCAAAACCCGCGATTTCAAGCCGCGCTCGCCGTGGCAGAGGCGGACCTGGACCGGCAGCGCGAGGAGGTACTCATGATTGAAAGTCGTCGGGACTTTATTGCAGAGTACGAAGCGATACACGGGCCCCCGATGTAACTTCGAGGCCTCCGCACATCAATGACTGCTTCATTGTCGGAATCATGGGAGCGCGACGTGGATAACTATTTTATCGGCGGGGATGTCTTCAGGTCTTGGCGACAAATCACCTTTGTCGTAACGCTAGGCTTGCTCTTTGGGTCTCCGTCCATCGCACAGCCTGAAGGCGGTGAAGTCGTCGAGTCTGCGGTGGTGGAGGAGGTTGTGGTCACGGGTTCGCGAATTCGTCGCCGTGATCTCAGCTCAGTCAGTCCGCTTATCACGATTGACCGCAGCGAGCTTCAATTCGCCGGGCGGCCGACCATCGAAGAGGTGCTCAATCGGATGCCGCAGGTGACACCCGACTTTGGCCGGACCTCCAATAATCCGGGAGATGGTACCGCCAGGGTCAATCTGCGCGGTCTCGGTGCTGGTCGCACGCTGGTGCTGCTCAACGGCCGACGCCTGGCGCCCTCTGGCGTTGGCAGCGCGGTGGACTTAAACAATCTGCCAACGGGACTGATCGACCGGGTGGAAGTGATTACGGGCGGCGCGGCGGCGGTCTACGGGGCTGACGCCGTGGCCGGCGTAGTCAACTTTATTACTCGGGATGATTTTCAGGGCCTGACGATTGAAGGTCAGTACGGGGTTACCGATTCGGGTGATGCGGAAACGCGCGACGTGAGTGTCGCTTATGGGGTGGACCTGAGCGAGGGTCGCGGACACCTGACGCTGTTTGCCAACGCCATGGAGCGCGACACGCTGCTGGCGGGTGAGCGTGCCTTTACGCAAACAGACTTGGAGGATGATCTGATGGGAGGTGTCAGGCCCCGTGGGTCGTTTGCAGTTCCCGAGTTGTTACTTTTCGCGCCAGTTGATCTGGGAATTGGCCCGGTTTTCCCCATCTTTGAGCCGGATGGGAATTTTCGCGCATTCCAGAATCCGGACGATCGCTATAACTTTGCTCCGGTCAATTACCTGCAGACGCCCCTGACGCGGTTCAGCGCTGGTCTGTTTGCCAATTTTGCGCTAACCACATCCGCCGAAGTCTACGCGGAATTGAGCTTTGCCAACAATCAGTCCGAACAGCAGTTTGCGGCGATCCCTGCGACAGGGGTACTGACAACCAATCTGGACAATCCGCTACTGACGCCCGCTACCCGAGCGCTGCTAGCCGAAAACTTCGCGACTGGCGACAATCGCGCCAGCGTTAACTTTGGGCGTCGGCTCATCGAGGTTGGACAACGGGCGGTCGATCGAGACCGTGACTACTGGCGGACCGTGTTCGGCGTGCGCGGAACAATCTGGGGCGACTGGGGCTATGACGCATGGTTGGGCTTCACTGATGCTACCGAGCGGGAACTCCTGTTAAACGACGCTTCCCGATCTCGCCTGGCGCAAGGGTTGCTGGTTGATCCGGCGACCGGCGGTTGCATCGATCCCAGCGGGGGCTGTGTGCCCGTCAACCCGTTTGGTGCCGGCAACATCTCGCCCGAGGCCGCAGACTTTTTGCGTGTCGGCAACGTGGTCAACACGACGGAACGAACCCAAACGCTGGCAGGGGCGTTCATCACCGGCTCATTGCTTGAAGGGTGGGCGGGGCCGCTTGAGGTGGCTGCGGGCCTGACCTACCGGCGAGACGAAGGTGACTTTCAAGCTGACGACGTGCTCTCAACCGGGGACACGCTCGGGTTTCGTGGGGAGTCGGCCATCAGCGGATCCGAGGACGTGCTCGAGGTTTACGCGGAGGCGGTGCTTCCGCTGCTCGTGGACCAGCCCGGAGCGGATTATCTCGGGCTGGAAGCGGGCCTCCGGTATTCAGACTATGACCTCGCCGGTGGCCAAACAACGCATAAACTGGGTCTTGAATGGGCGCCGGGCCCAAACTTCCGGCTGCGCGCAATGCAGCAGCGCAGCGTGCGGGCCCCAAACCTGGCCGAGCTTTTTGCCGAGCAGTTTATCGAGCTGGGGTCTGCCACGAGTGTCAATCAGCCGGACCCCTGCTCCGCGTCCCTTGATCCGGTGGGGAACGGGATCGACGACAAATGCCGGCTGCAGGGTCTCACGGATGCTCAGCTGGGCGTTTTTGAGGCGGCTGATATCACGCCGGCCACCTTCATTCGCGGGGGTAATCCCGAACTTCAGCCCGAAACGGCCGATACGCTGACGGTAGGGTTCGTGCTGGAGCCTGAACGTTTCGCCGGCTGGTCGCTTGCGGTGGATTACTTCGAATTTGACGTCGAGGATGCCATTGGCCAAATTGATCCGTTCTCCATCTGCTTCGATTCAACTAATACGGGTAACGTATTTTGTGAAAACATTCAGCGCGGGCCTGACGGCAATATCCGCGTTGTAAGCGAACCGATCAGCAACCGAGGTCTGCTTGAAGTCAATGGGATCGATACCCAGCTTCGCGTTAGCAAGGAACTGCCTCGGTCGGCGGCGCTGGGGCAGGGCAGTGCGGATCTCACCCTGACTGCTTCCTGGTCTCATCTACTGGAATACCGGCAGCAGGAGAACCCGGTTTCTCGAGTGCTGGATTGCGCTGGTCGTTTTGGCAGGCCCTGCTTCGATGGCGAGGTTTTCGACGGTGCGCAGACGTTTCCGGAAAACCGTGTAACCACCCAGGCCCACTATCGTGCGGGGCCCTGGTCCGCTCATGTCACCTGGCAGTGGATCGAGGGTACCGACAACGCCGCGCCCTTACGGGTAGCCTTCCAGAACCTGTCCAATCCGATACAGGGCGTACCGGACGTTGGCAGTAAAAGCTATGTTGACGTCGGTATCGGCTATGCCTTTGGTCGAGGCGCTGAGGTTAGGCTGAACGTCAACAATCTGTTTGACACCAGCCCGCCGCTCATGGCGGACGCGGTTGTGCAAAACAACACCGATTCTGGTCTCTATGATGTACTAGGCCGTAGCTTTTTCGCTTCGTTCACGACGCGATTCGGTCAGTAGTTCGCAGGATGATAAATCGGTAAAAAAGACCGAAATAGCCCCCCCGGCCTTCACTTCTCAAGACGCTCAAGCGTACGCTTCAACGTTCCTTCAGGTTTTCTTCAGATAGATTATTTATTTTTTTCAGGCACTTATGGTGCCGTCAGGCCAACCTAAGTCCACGGTCGAATTTCGGCTGAACGCGCCGAACAAGCGGTCGGCGCGCAACTGGAACAGGGTCGCGGAAGCACCCGGCCGGGCCTCAACCGGTTCAATTTAGGAGGAAAGCCTGATGAAAAGAATTTCGAAGCTGTTGCTTGGAACCACTGTGGCGGTGATCGCGGGAACTGCAATGGCAGGCACGACCAGCGAGGAAATGTCAGTCAGCA
Organism: Pseudomonadota bacterium; assembly: GCA_039033415.1. Taxonomy (NCBI): domain Bacteria; kingdom Pseudomonadati; phylum Pseudomonadota; species Pseudomonadota bacterium. Next base: position 18,908 of record JBCCCR010000037.1, read on the forward strand.
TCCGATACGAGCCCGGGATGTCGGTCCCTGAGCTCTACGAACGAATCAAGTTTAAGGCGGCGCAGGCTTGCAAAGTCAAAGGGGTCGAAGGCTACTGGAGCCACGGTCACGAACGAACCTGTCGGCGCGAGGTGGCTACCAATGCCGTCAAGCATTTTGCGATCGACGAGCTGACGGCTATGCACGCCAAAATGGGGCCGCAGGAGAGCTACACTCAACGGCAGCCTAACCCATGAGTGAGGAGGTGGCCTTAGGTCGTGGTGCGCCGGGTGCTGGCCATCCGGCTTTGAGCACCAGGTCTCTGTCTGTTGGCGGAGGCTTGGCGCATCTCCCGTCGGCCCGGCAAAAATCGCTTCCCCCCGCACACGCTCCAACTCGCGCTGCCGCTGAATTGCCGCCGGTCTATCGATTTGGTGTTTTCACGCTGGATGTTAAGGCTGGGATGTTGCGAAAGGGTAACTCGCAGGTTCATCTTCGGCCGAGGTCGTTTCGTTTACTCGAATATTTTGTGCGCAATCACGGCCAGGTGAAATCGAAATCGGAGATCATCGACGCAGTGTGGGGGCCGGTCGCAATTACAGACGATACGGTGACCCAGAGCGTTGTCGACATTCGACGAGCACTGGGCGACACCGACCGCTCGATGGTCAAAACGTTGCCGCGCCGCGGCTACATGTTCAATGTTGAGGTGAGTCTTGAAGACTCTGAGTCCTCTGACCAACCGGCTAGGGTTAACCGACCGTTCGGACATTCGGCCGGACTGCTGACGCTTGGGGTGGCCGCGCTGCTAAGTGGCATCTTTGCATTGTTCTGGTATGAAAGAGAATCTGGCCCGCCATACTCGATCGCGGTTTTGTCTTTTGACGACCTAAGCCCAAATCGGAGCCTTCGATATTTTGCCGATGGCGTCTCGCAGGAAGTGCTACATGCGCTGGCGCAGCTCCCAAACCTTAGGGTGGTGGCCCATCGCGGGCCTGAGTTGCTGCCGGTCGCCGCCCCTGACGTAGCTGAATGTGGCAGCAGTGATCTGGAGACGACTTACGTCCTTGAGGGTAGTGTGCGCCAGTTTGGTGGGCACTTTCGGATTTCTGCTCAGTTGATCGAAACCAGAACCCGGGCTCAACTCTGGTCTGAGACATTTGCAGCGGACCGCAGCAAACTATTCGCGGCCCAAGACCAGCTCGCGTCAGCTGTGGCGCAGGTGCTGAAAATGAGGATGTCTCAGGGGTCAGCCCTACCCAATACCGGTGGCGCGTAAGATTGTGAGTTTCGGGCGCCTACACTTGTCGATTATCGGAAAACGCCGCGCGGCCTTCCCGCGCCGGGTCCGCTAGGGCGCAAACCCCGCCGCTTCAATAAGGGCGACCATGTCCCTTGGAAGCGTCGCAAACCCAGGGGCTTCCTTTTCCATCCACAATCGCAACGATTCAGGCACGGTGTCCCAAGATGTCGCCCGGTAGCTGGTCAAACGGATCATGACCGGTCCGTTAGAGATACCGGGATGGGGTGGCTCGGTTTCAGCAAACTCAGCCCTGGCGGCCGCTTCTGGAGCGGTTGCCGTTCGGTCTACGGTCCATCGGTATTCGAGGACGCTGCGTCCATCGTCGGCTTTATAGGAAGTGCCGCGAAGGCAGGACAAGACCGGCCCCTGGTTCTCGCAGGTGACCTCTCCGGGGATGGTGCGCGGCGGCGCTGAGTTGTTGGGACTGCCAAAGCGGTAAACAAAGCCGTCCTCGGTGAAGCTATAGGCGCTGACGACGGTCAGGGCAACGGGGTCGCTGCCGGGGTAGACCGTCAATACCGCATGGGTTTCGGGATGCCGATAGAGAAGCATCGCGCGGGCAATATGGTAGATCGTGCCGGGCTCTGATTTCGACGGTACCGCCTGCGCAATCTCGTGACCCTCAAGTCTCGCCACGACCTCACCGCTGTCAGTGTCATAAGCTATCCCCGAAGAAACGCGATGGATGACCTCGCCATCCCCAGCGCGACCCCAGACATAGTCAGCAAAATGCTCCCGCTCCATGGCGGTAGCCGAAGATCCCAGCAGGACTAAGGTACAAACGGCCGCACAGAGTGGTCCAGTCGCCATAGAGTCAGGCCACGCTAGCCGGCGTTTCTTGGCGGCTGTGGTTTCATTTCCCGCTCATAGACTTCGTAGCTGGAAACGTTAGGCTCCTGCCATTCGCTCGGCGCCGCAAGGTAATCCGAGAAGTTTGCCTTCGTGTATTCCAATATGTGTGGTGGCAGTCCTTCCACGCCTTCTTTCATCCGACGGGTCACCGTCTTATAGAACAGGTGGCCCGGGGTTTGCCCCATCAACATCCAGGGCAGCCAGGGTGAAATGCGCTGCCATGATCCGGACGCCTGCACGGCGGTTTGTTTGGGATCCATCAGATCCGAGAGCGTTGTGTGGATTTGGATGGCTTCCATTACCTGGGTGATCTCGCCATGCGACTCGCGAGGCCATTCGTCGGGCTGGAGCACCGCGGGGTGGGCGGTGTTGACGCCAAAATCGACCACCGCGTTGTCGCCCATGACCAGCCATGGAAAAACGAATGGAAAGGTGACCTTCTCCGGGCCCACGCCGAACGAATAGGTGGGCGCCCAGGTGGAGTTCACAACGTCATTGTGCACCGGGACAACCTTGACCTTTTCATCGCTGAGCGGGTTGTGCCACTCGTCCATGACTTCGCCGGTTTTGAGGTCGGTGTAGTACGCCACTTCTTTGTGGAGCTTGCGCCAGGCGTATTCGCCCACCTGAATTGTGCGGGTCATGCCGAAGCCTTCAAAGCCAAACAGGGGCTCGAGCCGCTGCTTGGGGCCAACATAGGCGAGCACGTTGCCTTTGAAGTAGCCGCAGGACTCGACCCCATCCCGCGTGTCGGCCATCAATTTACAAAAGGCGAGGGTGTTATGTTCAGCGCGTTTTGGATCGAACGTGCCGTCAAAATCCAGAGCCGTGTTATAGCCGTTCGACCTGGCGGCGGCCGGGGCTGAGGAGAGGCCCGCGGCGGCGGCGGCTAAACCCAGGCCCACGCCTAAGGCTTGGCGTCGGTTCATGAGGATCTTGTCTACGGACGATACGATCATGATGGTTTACCTCTTCGGAACGCCGCTGCTACGGAAGCTGATGCGTCGAGTATAGAATTCGCGCTATGACAGTGTCGAACGGGTGAATGTTGCCTACGGCCTAGCACGCCGGCATCCGAAGTACGGCGTTTCTTTTGACTTCGAAGGAGAATGTGATGGCAGTAGAGCAGGATATCGAGTCCGCGCTCCTGGCTTATGCGGAAGCCTGGCGACTCAACAGCGCCAGCGCGCTGGTCGAGCACTGGTCGGAAAATCAGTTTGCGTACTACAAGGCTGAAGAGATTCGCACCTTCTACACCGACTGGTCTCAGGTGCTCGCCTACTGGGCGCAAAACGAAGGTCTGCACGAGGACATTCGCCTGCAGCTTTCGGGCATGAAACACATTCCGCTGGAGCCCGAACGTTGTATGGTGGCGATGGATATGAATTGGGATATTCGCTTCTCGACCGATGCCAGGCTTGCTGACGGAATGCCTTTTCATCATCGCGGCAAGGCCATGGGCGGCTTCAACCGGGTGCTGACGATGCTCGTGCTCAACGACGGCTACTGGAAGCTCGCGGGCTGGAGCGAAACCCCGGACGCCGCGATTACCTATATGACCGATCTGTACTACCGAACGGCGGCAGAGGATTTTTGATTCTTCACGATCTTGAGGTCTTGGATGATGATTGATGGTGCTGCGCCCATGTCCCGCGATGCGAGAACGCCGGGCACAGTCAGCGCAACAGGCTCGCTGTGGGTGCGTTTGGCGATGCTTTTAGGGTTGCTTGTCCCGGCGGCTGGCCTCGCTGGCGACGTAACGCCCCGGGCGGATGTGCAGTTTGTGCCGCTCAACCCACTTCGCGGCGACGCCAGTCCCCAAGCAGGCGCATTGTGGGGCAACATACGCAAAGACACGCCGACCGGGGCGATCATTGTTTTCAAACCCAACTTTTCCTCACCGCCCCACATTCACAACATTACTTATCGAGGCGTTGTGATTGAGGGCGTTGTCCACAACGACGATCCGGGTGCGGAGAAGCTCTGGTTGGGGCCGGGTTCTTTTTGGGTCCAACCGGCCGGTGAACCCCATATCACCGCTGCGGGCGAAGACGGCGCGACCATCTTTCTCGAGATTTTGAGCGGTCCCTACCTCGTGCGCCCGACGGATGAGGCGTTCGACTCTGGCGATCGTCCGCTCAACGTCGACGCAACCAATCTTGTCTGGCTGACGGGGTCCGACACCGCGTGGATCAAAACCCCCAGCGAACCGAAGGCTGGTGGCCCGGCGATAGCGCATCTTTGGGGTGGGCCGGGGCAGGGTGAGCAAAACGGCACGCTCTTAAGGCTGCCGTCCGGTTTTCGCGGCGAGCCTAAGAGCGCCAGCGACAGCATCAACGCGGTCGTGATCGTTGGGCGACTTGCTCTCAGCGATATGCCGCCTAGCGCGTTACTTAAGCCTGGCGCCTTTCTACAATTTGAACAGGATGATCCTCAGCCACTGGCTTGCGAGGGTGAAGAAGCCTGTCAGCTTTATCTGTCGACCACCGGTCCCTACCGGCTCACCGAGACCGCGGAAGCGATGATGGAGGAAGCTGGCGGAAGCCGTCCTTAGGGTAGACAGGCTGTTCATCAGCCCGGTATCGCGGCCGCAAAATAGCGTCAGTCATATTCATGGCTGACCGTCTTCTCAATTTGCGGGTCAACTAGCCCCAACGGCGAACGTGATACGCTTTAGCTGGATTGGCAGCAACCGGGTGCACCCATGTCACAGGCAGCTCGAGTAGATTCGCAGAGCGTTATCGAGTCACTGGCGCACGTATGTTCATGCCCCGAATTCTCGACGCTGGGTCCGGAAGCGTTGTCGCCGTTGATGCACTCCTTTAAGTCCAGCAGCCTGCTGCTGTTGTCCCAGGAAAATCGATCAGACCCTGACGTTCGAGAGCTTAAGGTCGCCATCAATCAGCCCCAACAGGCGTTAGATCGGTACTATCTGCGCTATCGCAAAAGTGATCCGGTGCTGCGTCACAACGCCGATACAACGGAAAATCCCAAGTGCAGCGTTTTTCGCTACTCAGACCTAGCGGTGGATATCGATCCGGATTTTTCGGACTTCCTCTCGGGCACTAACGTGAAACATATGTTGGTTCTGGGCATTCCGCTCGATCACCAACGCAATAGCCGCTTACTGATGGCCATTCACCGAGACCATTCGTTGTCGGACTTTACCAGCGACGACTGCCAGCTTGGCGAACAGGTCGGCACCATTTTGCGGCAGTCGTTCCAGGGCATGCTGCTGAGAGAACAGGATCGTGAGATTCAGCATTTCACCCAGTCTTTTATCGGTGAGGTGTCTCGCCAGCCCCTGGTACTGGTCGACGGCAGTTGCCGTCCGATCGACGCCACCACCAGCGCCAAGAACCACCCGCTGTTCGGCGCCATAGAGTCCCCGACACCTGCTTTGGCGGAACAACTGGCGACGTTTTTGGCGTCCGCGGACGACCTGGGGTCAATTGCTATTCCCGGCCAAGAACCCGGGATTTCAGCTCGGGTTCGGCGGATTCAATCCGCGCGAAAACTGGCCCTGATTTCGCTTCCCGTCGGCTCCAGCAAAGAGGTGCCGGACTGGAAACTTCTAACGCCGCGTCAGCTGCAGGTCACCAGTCTCCTGGCCGGCGGGGCCAGGAATTGTCAGATTGCCGCGGAGCTAGGCGTGAGCGAAAACACTGTCGTTAACCACCTATGTGCGGTCTATGAAAAGCTGCAGATTCGCGGCCGCATGGAACTGGCGATTCAGTGGAACAATAACCCGCCAGACCCCTCAGCCTGATTCCATTCGCGAAGCCTTCTAGTTGATATCTGTCCAGTGCTCTGGCTGCGCCAGATGCTCGGCAGCGCCATTTTGCTTGGCCAGCGTAAACATCATCTTTGCATCGACTACCGCGCCAACGCTGCCGTCGTCGTTGTAACCCACCAGCGGGGAGTGCGCGATTGCCAACATCTCCATCCCGTCTGGGCCGGTAGCGGGCATGTGGTTGATGCCGCCGCGCTCGAGTACATAGTTCCCCGCATAGCCGTGGTCGTCCTCATAGCTGAATCCACCTTTTAGGATCCATCCTTCCACGTCTCCGATGTGGCCATGGATCGGCGCTTCGTTGTTGGGGCTCACGCGAAGCAGCATGGTGAAGCCACCAACTTTTGGGTCAAAATTCAGCAGCTTGAACCAGGTTCCTTCCATGACCCAGGGCGACCAGTCGATGGTTTCGGGATCGACGAAAGCCGAATGTATTGTCGGGGTTATTTGCGCCGCCGCCGCGTGGGAAATGGTGCTCATCTCACTTTCTCTCCTGGGCTAGATACAAAAATGGCTAGCCCCGTGTTGAGCCTGGGGCTGAGTCTTGCGTTGAATCCAATGTATCGCGCCCAATTCCAAAACGCTCTAGTGGCAAAACACTATTGAGGCATTCTCGGAGCAGGAATTAGCATCCGGACGGACTGGCGTTGATGTCATCCTAAAGGAGTTCTCGATGAGACAGTTCCGCTGTACGGCCTTAAGCGTTTGGTGGTTTGTTGGTGTCGGGGGGCTGGCTGCGTCACCGGCCGTCTTGGGGCAAGACTCCGCGGGCCGAGCGCTGGAAGAAGTGATTGTGACCGCAACCAGACGCGACGCGAGCATTCAGGACATTGGTGTCTCGGTGACTGCGCTGAACGGCGAGCAGCTTCGTCAGGCTGGTGTGGTGCAAACCGAGGAGCTCACGGCCATTACCCCGGGGCTGTCGATCATTCGACCCGGTGCGCCGCTCGCCGGGCTGGTGGCCATTCGAGGGGTCGCGCAGAACGATTTTGCTTCACATCTGGAGTCGGCCAACATCTTTTATCAGGACGACGTCTATCGACCCTCCAACGGCGGCAACCTCACTCGCCTGTATGACGTTCAGCGGGTAGAGGTTTTGAAGGGGCCTCAGGGGACCCTCTTTGGCCGCAACGCAACCGGCGGTCTGATCCATGTCATCACCAATGATCCCGGGGATGAGATTGAGGGTTACCTGGATCTTCAGGCTGCAGAGTTCAACACGCTGACGGCCGAGGGCGCGGTCAGCGTTCCGATCTCTGACACCCTGAAGCTTCGGGTCGCAGGCTTTATTTCGGACAACGATGGCTACGTAGAAAACGACATCGGCGCAGATCAGGGTGAGCTCCGGACCGAAGGTTTAAGAGCCAAACTGCTCTGGGAGCCCAGCGACAACTTTAGTGCTCGGCTGACGGCTGAGTTTTCCGACTACGAGTCTGACGCGATTGGCGGGACGTTTCCGACAGGAGGCTTCGCTGGTGCGGATACGTTGGGGCAGTTTCGACCGTCGCGAAACACCGATACGGGATACATCGATGCAGACGGTGATGTGTTTACCGGGTCGTTCAATGAAGATGGTTCCTACATGCGCGATGAAAGCACCGTCTCGTTGGAGTTGACCTACGACGTTGCCGAATGGACGCTCAAATCCATCTCCGCTTTTAACGATATTGAGTTCAGCTACGACGAGGACAATGACTTAACGCCGTTTGACGTCGCCGAGTTTTACCAGACCACTGAGCAAGACTCCTTTTCGCAGGAGCTGAGAGCGAGCCGCGATTTCGACAAGACGCGGATCACTGCCGGGTTTTACTACCTGGATATCGACGGTGATTACACGCAGGGTTACCAGATCAACAACCTGGGTAATTTCAACAACGCTTTAGGGGCACCCAGCGAATTTCTACCGGGCGGCGAGCCGGGCGCTGTACTTATTCCCCTGGGGCAAAACCAGTTCGGTGACTATGAAATACAAACCGAGTCCTGGTCGGTATATCTACAGGGGGAGTATGACCTGAACGATGCGATGGTCCTGACGGCGGGCCTGCGTTACACCCAGGATGAGAAAGACTATCGGTATCAAAACACCTGCGTCAGCCTCATTGGATCACCGCTGGCGTGTCCGCCGCAGAACCCCGCAACCATTGCCGGTGCGGGAGTTGTTACCGACAGTCATGATGAAGATGGCATCTCCGCTCGGCTGCAGCTTGACTATCGGCTTACCGAAGATTGGTTGCTCTACGCCAGCTACAACCGAGGGTACAAAGCCTTTAACTACAACGCCGGCTTTGCCGGCGCAGCTCAGGTTGAGTTTGTGCGCTTCGACGGCGAACAGCTCAACGCTTACGAACTGGGTAGCAAGCTGGATTTCTTTAATCAGCAGGCCCGACTCAACTTTGCGCTGTTTTATTACGACTACGAGGACTACCAGGCGTTCGACCAACGCGGCGTGAGCTTCATCCTCTCCAACACCGACGCAACCATCTACGGAGCGGAAGGAGAGTTCTCCTTTTCCGTCGGCAACGGCTGGGATGGTCGGTTGGGCCTGGTCTTCGTGGAAACCGACGTGGAAGACGTCGACATTGGCGGTGTTCCGCTGGACCGCGAAGCACCTCAGACGCCTGACCTGGAGTTCAACGTGTCTCTGTCGAAAGGATTTGAGATCGCGAGCGGTGAGGTCCGTGTCGGCGTCGACGCCACCTATGTGGGTGATTACTTCTCCCAGCTAACCAATGCCCCGGTAACCGCTGCGGGAGACTACTGGAACGTCAACACCCGGCTCTCCTACTTACCAGCCCAGGGCAACTGGGACATTGCGTTGTTCGCGAGAAATCTGCTGGATGAAGAGCAGCTCCAGTACGCGTTTGATATTACCTTTCCGGGAAATGGTTTGGTGGAACAGGTATACGGAAACCCCCGCGTCGCCGGCGCCCAGTTTCGGTTCAGGTTCTAAGCGACGGTGGGGAGGCTCGCCGAGAAGGTTGCGCTGATTACCGGAGCCGGTTCTGGCATCGGTCGCGAAACGGTGCGGCGTTTTGTCGCTGAGGGGGCCAAGGTTGTTGCCGCCGACATCGATCAGGACGGAATGAACCGAACGCTTGCGCTCTGCATGGATCACGAAACCCGGGACATCTCGCCCGTTGCCAGTTGCTTGCTGGATGTGCGGAACCGAGAGGACTGGCAAGCGGGCCTCGCAATGGCTAGAGAACGCTTTTCGAAGGTTGATATCGTGGCGAATATTGCCGGCATCGGGGTTGCTGGCTCCATTGAAGAGTTGAAGCTGGAAGATTTCCAGCGAATGGTGGATGTAAACCTGACCGGCGTTGTCCTCGGATGCCAGGAAGGGATAAAAGCCATTAACGCGTCAGGCGGCGCCGGTGCCATCATCAATATGTCGTCGATTGGCGGTTTGGTTGGTCCGTCTGATATCACCGGGTATTGCGCAACCAAAGGTGGTGTCACGACCCTCACAAAATCGGTTGCGATGCACTGCGCGGAGAAACGCTATCCGATCCGGTGCCTTTCCATTCACCCCACCTATGTTGACACCGAAATGCTGGACCCCGTGGCGAGCGAGCTGGGCATCGACCGTGTGGATCTGACGAAGGGTATGGCGGCTCACGTTCCGATGGGTCGAGTTGCGACCCCTCAAGATATTGCCAACGTCGTCGTCTTCGCGGCCTCCGACGAGGCAGCGATGGTCTCGGGGTCGTCGCTGATTGCAGACGGCGCGCAGCTCGCCGGACCTCGGTCCGCTCATAGCTAGGACGGTTAGTCTGCCCAGAGGGAGTATTCGATGGAACTCGACCAAAAGGTAGCTCTCATCACCGGTGGTGCCCAAGGACTTGGCGCCGCGGTGGCGCGGCGCTTTGCGCAAGCGGGGGCAACGCTTTTTATCTCGGACGTCAACGAAGTAGATGGCCGTGCCGTGGCCGACGAGGTGGGCGGCCGATTTCTGGTGCTGGATGTGTCCGACGAGGCGGCCTGGCGTGGGGTCGTTGAGCGAGTCGCTCACGAGCAGGGCCGCCTGGACTTACTGGTCAACAACGCGGGTATTGAGGGAGATGCTGCGGCACCCAAAGACCCCGAACATAGCCCACTGGCCGACTGGGAAGCCATATTCCGGGTCAACATGATGGGTACCTTCCTTGGCTGTAAGCATGCACTGCCGCTGCTGGCGAAGGATGACGGTGGGGCGATCGTGAACTTTTCTTCGGTCGCTTCGCTGCTGCCGACACCGTTCATCACGGCCTACGGTGCGTCGAAGGCCGCCGTCGAGCACTTCACCAAATCGTTGGCCCTTTACGTCGCACAGCAAGGCTACCGGATTCGGTGCAACACGGTACACCCGGGGCAGGTGCTGACGCCCATGCTCCATGGGCTATTTGATCGTATGGCCACCGAGGCAGGAACCACGTCGGATGAATTCGCTGCCCAGTTCAAACAGGAGATTCCGCTGGGTGAGTTTCAGGAACCCAAAGACATCGCCAATGCCGTGCTGTTTCTTGCCTCTGAGTCGGCACGATTCATCACCGGCCAATCGTTGGCGATCGACGGCGGATTTACGCTTTCACACTAGTTGAGGACAGTTAAATGAATAGAGTTCTGGAAATGACTGCGGCTGACGCGCCGGTCAACGCGATGATTACCAAACCTTACCCCGAGTTCACGAAGCTTGGCGCTATTCCATACAAACCCTGGGTCATGGAGGGCGTGCACTTTAAGCTGCTGAGCGTCGACAGTCGGAGCGGTGGTTTTACCTGTATGTTGAAGGTGGATCCGGGGACCAAAGCGCCCGTCCACCAGCACATGGGGGGCATCGAAGTTTTTGTGGTGTCGGGAAACATCTTTTATACCGAGGCAGATATTGGCGAGGCCGGCGACTACATCTTTGAGCCGGCCGGAGATATTCACGAACCCATATCCCCCGAAGGGTGCGAGTTGTTTTGCGTGTTCTTTGGCCCTATCGGCGGGCTCAACGACGATGGCGTGATTGAAGGGGTTGTCGATGCCAAGCTCATGCTGTCGATGGCCCAGGAATATGGTGTCGCTGACCATGTGCGGCAGTAGCGCTGCACAACCCATCACCCTAAGGGTCAAACTCATGGAGCAGCTATATGGGCGTTAGCGGAGCGAGCGAATCAAAAACGTATCCGGGTCGCGACTCCCATGAACACTGGGAAGATGGGTCCCTGATCGTCCGGGCAAGTCAGATTCCGTGGACGCCGTGGGCGTTGGAAGGCACCTACTTCAAGCTGCTCGATTACAGTCGGAACCATTCTTACTTCGTGTTCTTGCTGAAGATTGACGCCAGCGCACCCAAAGCGGTCCACAAACACATCGGTGCCGCTAACGCGTACATTCTGCAAGGCGGCTTCGGCTATGAAAAAGGTGGCGTTAGAGCAGGCGATTTTTTTGTCGAGGCCGGCGGCATCGATCACGCTCCCGAGACGGACGAAGACGGCTGTATCCTTCTAGGGTTTACCAACGGCGCGGTGGCTGGGTACAACGACGACGGTTCCATCGCGGGCATCATCGATGTGGACTGGATGGTTGAACAGGCGAAAGCTCATGGCGCCTTTGACCATCTTTCGAAGGTCCCGCGAAGCTAGTGGAAGAACGGTCGCGGTTGGTTGAGTGCTAGGGTGACCCTTGGCCAGACTCTCGATTTAGCCAGAGCAAGGTGAGGATATGGCGCGACTAACTCAAAGCTATGCATGCGGCTCATCGACCCATCCGATTATCTATGAAACGATTGGCAACTACCTGGATCGTTTAGCGGAGCAGCACCCGGACAACGAAGCGCTGGTTGTTTGCCACCAGAAAATCCGCTGGACCTACGCGGAGTTTAATGCCCGCGTCAACGCACTGGCCGCGGGCTTTCTGAAGCTGGGTATTCGGACGGGGGATCGGGTTGGCATCTGGGGCCCCAATAGCCACGAGTGGGTTTTGACGCAGATGGCGACCGCCAAGATCGGCGCCATCTTGGTATGCGTGAACCCGGCCTATCGCCTGTCGGAGCTTCGGTACGCGCTGAACAAATCGGGCTGTAAAGCGATTGTGAGCGCGGAGCATTTCAAGAGCAGTCACTATCTGGAGATGCTCAACGAGCTGCTGCCGGAACTGGCTGCAAGCGACCCCGGAAACCTCCACGCTGAGGAGCTGCCAGAACTCCGAAGTGTCATTCGTATGGGGGACGACGCGACCCCGGGCATGTATCGCTTTCCAGAGATCTTTTGCGAGGAGGACGACGAGTATCACTCGGAGATTCAGCGGCTCAAAGAGGTCCTTCGACCCGATGATCCCATCAATATCCAGTTCACCTCCGGTACCACCGGAAGCCCCAAAGGCGCAACGCTCACCCATTGCAACATTCTCAACAACGGCTATCTGACTGGGGCCGGTATGCGGCTTACACCGGAGGATCGGTTATGTATTCCAGTGCCGCTCTATCACTGTTTCGGAATGGTGCTGGGAAATCTGGCGTGTTTTGCTCATGGTGCAACCGCCGTTTATCCAGACGAAGCGTTCGACCCGCAAACGACGCTCGAGGCCGTTCAGATTGAGCGCTGCACGGGTTTGCATGGTGTGCCCACGATGTTCGTGAATGAGCTGGAGCATCCGGAGTTTGACCGGTTTGACTTGTCATCGCTACGGACCGGCATTATGGCCGGTGCCCCTTGCCCGGTTGACGTCATGAACCGGGTTATCTCCGACATGAACATGAACCATATTCTGATTGGCTATGGCCAGACAGAGGTGAGCCCGCTGAACCATCTCACGTTGCCTGATGACCCGATTGAGAAGCGGGTGGAAACCGTTGGCAGGGCAGTGCCGTGGGTTGAAATCAAGCTGGTCGACGACCTGGGCCGGGTGGTCCCGATCGGCGAAAAGGGTGAGGTCTGCACGCGCGGATACTCCGTGATGTTGGGATACTGGAACGACGAAGAGCAGACGCGTGCAACCATCGATGCCGCCCGTTGGCTCCATTCGGGTGATCTCGGCGTCATGGACGATGAAGGCTATCTGCGCATTGTGGGTCGCATCAAAGACATGATCATTCGAGGCGGCGAGAACATTTATCCGCGCGAGGTTGAGGAGTTTCTCTACACACACCCCGCCATCGCCGAAGTCCAGGTCTTCGGGATTCCTGACGCAAAAATGGGAGAAGAAGTCTGTGCCTGGATTCAGCTTCGCCCAGGTGAGCTACTGGCGGAAGACGACATCAAGGCGTTCTGTCGCGGCCAAATCACCCACTTCAAGATTCCGAAATACGTTCGTTTTGTCGATGAATTTCCCATGACGGTCACGGGCAAAATCCAGAAATACAAGATGAGCGAGATGATGGCTAAGGACCTTTCTGTCGCCACCGACGCCGGCTAGCTGAGCTGGCCTCCCAACCCATCGGTTGGTTCTTTTGAATCCCCAATCTGGCCCACCGCTGAGCCTAGCGGGCTGCGTGCTGGGCCGGCGGAGCAAGGTGAGGTTGGCCGTGCCGCCCGCCACACTGGGCGGCACGACCAGTGGGCAGTTAAACGGTCAAGAAGACATAAGGGGTAGGCTTCTCATCCAAGTGCAAAACAACTGCCTGGCGAGATAATAATGAGTGGCATTCACACTGGCAAACGGGATTTTTCGCGTTTCCGCTGACCTTTAACCCCTGAAATGAGCCCGATGCTGTCCCGGCAAGAATAGTTTTGGTCGTCGAGCAACGTGCGACCATAGGAGAAATCAACTCCGCGGTCGGTGAAGCCCATGCAAGATCTTAATCTTTCAGAAAAGACTGTCATTGTTACCGGCGCCGGCCGGGGCATTGGCCGCTTAATGGTGTTGGGGCTGGTGGCGTCCGGCGCCAATGTGCTGGGAACGGTCGGGCGAAATAAGGCGGAACTGGATCAAACCGCGGCGCTAGCGGCAGAGCAGGGCCCGGGTGAATTTCGCGGCATCGTGTCGGACGTCAGCCGCTACGAGGACTGCGAGCGCTGCGCGTTTGAGGCGGTTCGAGCATTCGGCCAGATCGACGGCCTGATCAATAACGCGGCACGTGGCCCCCTCGAGGCAAACGATGACTATTTCAGCGCAAAGCCGCCATTCTGGTCAGCACCACCCGAGGCGTATGCGCGGATCGTTGAGACCAACCTGGTTGGCGCCTTCTTTATGACGAAGGCCGCGGTGCCAACCATGCTGGAACAGGGTTTCGGCAGGATCATCAACATCTCGACGTCCCGGCCGACCATGGTGATGCAGGGGCTCGCCGCGTACGGTTCGACCAAAGCGGGGCTTGAGGCCGCCACGGTTCAGTGGGCCAAGGATCTGGACGGAAGCGGCCTCACGGCGAACGTGCTGCTGCCTGGGGGAGCGGCTGACACCGCACTCATTCCCGGCGGCGAGATCGGTTCTCGGGCCATAAAAGATTTTCAGGCCGGCAAAGGGGCGGGCGGGGAAGAAGGGCGGACGGCGGGACTCCTGCCGGCGGACATTATGGTGCCGCCCACCCTTTGGCTGTGCTCCGATGAGTCCGCCGCCTACAACGGCCGGCGGATTGTCGCCAAAGATTGGGATCCTGACCTGCCGCCTGCGAAGGCGGCAGAGGAGGCCACTGACCCACCGGCCGATTCACCGCGAATCATGTAGGTGACGTCCTGGCGCCGCGCCGCAGCAAGCGTATTCAATAAGCGGCTGCCTGTGCCGGCTTGGCGGTTTCGCTCGGGTCGACCCACTTTGCCAAGGTGTTGCGGACGAAGGTCAAGCTTGCTTCTGCGTCGTAGGGAGCATCCGCGCTGATGCCGCCCGCGTACTGAAACATCACCATAAACAGCGACTGGTCATCGAGCTTTTTAGGCACGTGGAAGCTTTCGTGTTGTTCGAACAACTCATTCCATACCTGGCGCACGTCGGCCCAAAACGGCCCGGTCGTTTTCCAGTACTCGTCGCCCGACGAGAAGTCGTGATCGACGATCCGCTCGTAGCGTGCCATGCCCTGCTCGCGAGCGAGATAGGGTTGCTCCGGGTTGGGTGAGCCGTCTTCGGTCAGCACCAGCTTGAGATTGTTTTCTTCCTGGACCCAGCCGTTGCGCGTGATGGTGTGCCGGTTAGTGCCTTCGAGCACGTGGTAATCATCGCGGACGCTGAATTCGCGACGGGGCAGGGGGCGCCAGGTTTTGCTGCTCAGCCAGCTGGAGTAGCTGGGCGTGTGCTCCCATCGGCCGTAAGCCTGATAGCGGGGAGAGTCGTCAACCTGATACACCGACTGTGACCAGGTGCCGGCCGCTTCCTCGGCCGTAAGCGTTGTTTTTCGAAAACGTTGGTGGCCGTCGTAAACGTGCAGCGCCCGATCCTCGTACTGCCAGTCCTGACGCCAGTGCTTGACGACGGCGGGTCCCTGGACGGCACCTTCCTGATCGACAAAAAACATCACGATGATGTGCTGGAGGCTCACAAATTCGGGCTTATCCTCGACGACATAAACGTATTCGGTACCCCAGGACTGATAGGGACGCTTGGGCTGGTAGCCGGCGGTATATCCGACAGTCTCGAGGAAATCAAACGAGGTGCGGTAAGGACCCGCCATCGCCAATATGGCCCGGCGATCGCGTTCCTTTTTTGTGATGCCCGGAGCCTGAAGGTTTTCCCAGGCCTCCGAGGACTCGGTGTCCAGGGTCACTGCCGGCCCTTTCGTGGTGCCACCGCGTGGCGCCATGGTGCTTTGATCCACGAAGTTCCAGGAAAAGGTGTACTGTCGGTCGATGGGTTCAACGTTTTCTTCCTCCGCACTGTTAGCAAATACGGAGGCGGCTAAAAATGTGAGCGGCAGAGCGAGGAATAAGCTTTTGGATGTCATGATCGGATCGTCAGGGCGAAAAAGACTGAGTGTAAATTGCCTTCTTGGCGTTCGCAATTGCTAATACAAATGATTATCGTTATTATTGGATGATACGAACAGAGGTGGTTGAACTGCTGAAGCTTGCCTCACGGGCATTGCGACTGTATGACGTCGTCTCAAAGCACATCACTGCCCCATGTTAAGGAACCATTAATGAACACCCAGACTGTTCTCCGTGCGGGTTTGCTCACCGCCGCGCTTTCCCTGGTCAGCGCCGGGGCAATCGCCCAGGTCGGCAACAACCAAAAACTCCTCAACCCCAATCTCGCCTCAGAGTCGGAGCTCGCTGCGCTTCCCAACGTGTCGGCGGAGTTAGCGAACCAAATTGTGGCCGGTCGGCCCTTCCTCAGTGGCGACGACCTGCACACACTGGTTGCTGCCGAACTCAGCGAAGCCCAGCTTGAGGAACTCTACGGAGCGATGTTTCTGCCCCTGAACCTCAACACCGCCAGCCGCGCGGTGATCATGCGGGTCGGGGGCATGAGCCGAAAAATGGCCCACGAGTTCGAGGAGTATCGCCCCTACACCAGTATCGAACAGTTCCGTCGAGAAATGGGGAAATACGTGGATGACGCGGAGGTCGCCAGGCTCGAGCAGTATGTCTTTGTCCCCATGAATCTCAACGAGTCATCGGACGATCACTTCAAAACAATTCCAGGCATGAGCCGAAAGATGGTCCACGAGTTTGAGGAGTATCAACCCTATGCGGACATGGGTGAGTTTCGGCGCGAAATCGGCAAGTACGTCGACGAGGCTGAGGTCGCCCGACTCGAGCGGTACGTCACCTTAGATTGACCCACCTGAGTTGTCGCTTTTCACCCGGCCCTGGGTATTGTGGTGCACGCTGGCCGCGCCGGGCGTCTGGTGGCTCTATGGCTATCTTGCGGAGTGGATATTCTACGGTCAGCTGATTCAGCTGACCGGCGATTTTTCGGTTCAGCTCCTCATCGTGACCTTGGCGGTCACGCCGCTGAGCCGTCTTTTTCCCGGTGCAGGTCTCTCGCGCTGGCTTAAGGCGAGACGCCGCAACCTCGGCGTCGCAAGCTTCGCTTATGCCACCTTTCACACCGTGGTCTATCTCGACCGGAAGGCCTCGCTGTCTCGCATCGTGGACGAGGCGCTGGAGTGGTCAATGTTCACCGGCTGGCTGGCGCTGCTGATTTTTCTGGCGCTGGCGCTCACCAGCAACAACCGAGCCGTGCGCAGCCTCAAGCGCCGCTGGCAGCAGCTTCATTGGTGGGTTTATCCCGCAGCGGCGCTGACGTTTCTCCACTGGTGGCTCGGCGCTTTTGATCCTACGTCGGCACTTATCCATCTGGCGATTTTGCTGGTGGTTTTATCGTCCCGTTTTCTGCTTCGATGGGGTAGGTCAAACCGCGGCCGCTGATTCGCTGCGCGTCATAGTTTTCCAGGTAAACCCGATGCGGGTGGCGGGCGTCAAAACCTAATACCTGTCGTTTCTTCTGGAGTAACACGATGCACAAAGCCGGCCTCTGCGCCCTGGTTTCCCTGGTCATTTCTCAAGCCGCCATTGCGGATAACGGGCAGATCGCCCACGCCCACCCGGTATCGGGCATCAAGATTGATGGCAATCCGGCCGACTGGCCGAAATCCCTTCCGTCCTATCCCATACAGCGGTCCGGCGACGGCGATCTGGTGCCCGCCAACGAGGCCTTCGACGCCCGCTTTCGCGCGGCCTACGTGCCCGGCGGACGGAGCGTGTTTTTCGCGGTGGAAGTGAAAGACGACGCACATTCGGTGACCGCCGATGCGGACCCTGATTGGTCCGCGCACGACAGCGTCATCGCCTATCTGGACTTTAACCACACCAAGAACGGGTCTGCTTCGGCCCTCTATCTCGCGCTCGGCGACCATCGAGACATGCTCAGCGGCGAGGGAAGCTGGGACGCAGACGTGGCCAAAGCTACGTGGGATCAAGCGGAAGCGGTGGTCAAAAGGCATGAGGGCAAGACGGTGTATGAGTGGCGTATCGACGCTCACAAAAACCTGGCGGCTAACTCGGTCGTTGGCCTCGACTTTTTGATTGCTGACAACGACAAGCCCGGCGAAGACAGTCCGTCGACGCTCTACGTCTGGGGCCCGGGCTTCGGGAAAAGCCAGGCGGGCGGCACCACCGGTGACCTGCTGTTGCTGCCGGCAGACGCTCAGCTCACAACGTTGTCGGGCAAGATCGGCATGGTGTCACCGGCCGGCGGCGTGGTGCCCGCCGACAGCAAGCTGAGAGTCCAGGTGAGTTCGGAAGATCAGCCCGAACTGTGGCTGCAGACGCGCTCTGATGAAACCGGGAATTATCAGCTGGACCTGCCACGCGGGAAGTACACCATCACCAGCGCCAGCAGCATGGTTCGTAAGGACGACGAAATTCCGCAGGTGGTCGGACCGAGCAAGCCCATCACGGTGGAGGTTTCCGGTAAGGCCGAAGTTAAAGCTCCGACGCTAGGGCTTAACACGATGGAATTACCAATCCGGCTGTCGGAACGCGGAGCTTTGTTTACCTTCGGCCAAGACAGTGAAGCGGCTCTTGATGAGACGGTCGAGGCGCTGATGAAACACTTTGACGTCCCGGGTCTTTCGCTCGCCCTGGTGAAAGACGGCGAGCTCCGATTCAACAAGCGTTACGGCGTCCGCAACGCGTACAGTGGCGATCCCGTGCTCGAGGACACGCTGTTTGAGGCAGCCTCAATCACCAAAGCGGTTTTTGCCTTTGCCGTGAATCGGCTGGCGGAGCGGGGTGTGATCGATCTGGATAAGCCGCTCTATGAATATCTGCCGTTTGAGGATATCGCGCACGACAAGCGATACCAGAAAATCACCGGGCGTATGGCGCTGTCTCACCAGACGGGTTTTCCCAACTGGCGCTGGGCCAACGATGACGGCAAGATCGACATCAAGTTCTACCCCGGCATCAAATACGGCTACTCGGGCGAGGGCTTTGAATACCTTGGGCGTGTGGTGTCCCACCTGACGGGCAAGCCGCTTGAGCAGGTGCTGCTGGAAGAGGCGCTGCAGCCGATGGATTTTGCCGGCAATACCTATTTCTCCGACCGCCCTGAGCTACATCGTCAGGCGTCGCGTGGCCATCTGGCGGGCATGACCGGACCGCACGATTTTCCCGGCGAGGTCGGCGTTGCGCACAGCATGTACACCGAAGCCAAAACGTTTTCCGGGTTTATGGTCTCGCTGCTGGCGCGCAAGGGGCTGTCAGCCGAGGGCTACGAGAAAATGCTGGAGCCCCAGGTGGAAGTGCCGCTGGATCCCGAGGAGCAGCCGCAGTGGCCGAGTCGCTATGGGCTGGGCTTCCACCTGATGAACACCCCGTACGGACTGGCTTATGGTCACGGTGGCAACAACGGCAATTTCACCTGCCAGTTCGAGCTTTATCCGGAACAGGATATGGGTTTTGCGATCTTCACCAACGCGGATACCGGCTCGCTGCTGGTTAACGCGCTTCGCGAATATCTGGTGATTGGTAGCGCTGAACCACAGGCGCTCAGCAGTATCGATTGAGCTTTGAGGCGACGACGGTGAGGGCTCAGGCGAGCCCTCACGCTGGCCGGGCCTTACGGCTGTTCGTCGTAGAACCCCGGCATCGTTCTTGGCTGTTTACCTTGGGCAATGCGGGCCTCATTCCGGTAGATCTCGAGCAGTTCGTCGTCGCTTAAGCTGTGGTCAGCGTCCACGTTGAGCCCGGCGATCTCCTCCAGCAACTTGGCGATGGTAATGCGCGCTTCGTCCGACTCACCGGGAACAAGATAGTGCTCGCGAGGTGACTCGGAAAACAGCGCCTGTTCAATCGCGAGCGCAACGGGCATTGGCGAGGGCCCGATGTTCATGGGTTCGCCGGACATACGACGCTTACAGCTGTCGATGTAGCTCTCCATGCTCTTGCCAAAGTAGCGATAGGTTTTTTTCGCCTGGTTCTGCAGCATTCGTTTGCATCGCGATTTGCCAATGTCTGACGCAAAGCCGCCGGGGAGGATTGAACTAACCGCCACGCCCAACGGACCAAGCTCCCAGGCCATCTGATCGGTAAGTCCTTCCAGGGCGTGTTTGCTTGCCACGTACATGCCGTAGCCGTCGAATCCGCCGGCGAGGACGCCCGAAATCGAGCTGATGTTGACGATTCGCCCCTTTGACTCGATCACCAGGGGCGCAAAAGCTTTGCTCACCCGAAATACACCGAAGACGTTCACGTCAAAAATGAACTGAAAGTCCTTAAAGTCTGCTTCGATCAAGGGGTCGACGACATTGACGCCGGCGTTGTTCACTAGCCCCCAGAGTCCACGGCCTTCTTTTTCGATGAGCTCGACCGCCGCGTCGATGTCGCTTTGGATCGTGACGTCGAGCCGAACGGCCTTGATATTCTCAATCTCGTTCAGCTCGTCGATATCGTTTTGCTTCCTCGCCCCGGCGTAAACGAAGTAACCAGCTTTAGCCAGGTGCTCAGCGGTCAGTCTGCCGATGCCGGTGGTGGCGCCGGTGATCAACACCGCCTTCGGGGTTTTGGTCTCTTGTGCCGGGGCAGCGTTAGCCCAGGCGAGGAGCACAACCGCAACAATACCAATTGTTCGAGTTACGCTTCGCATCAATTTCTCCTCTTAGAAAGTTTTCTCAGAGCACAAAGTTTTCGACATTGACGCGCGAGAACTTCGATGGCGCAAAAGGTTGTGCTCTGGATAGTAGCGGATTCGTCGCTGTCGGAAAGCTCAGCACCATCAGGCGCCGGGCACCGCGTTGACAGAAATCTGAACATACTGCGTAATCGCGACCGTGATCTTTCCGGAGTTGCCATGCTGAGTCATTGCTGTACGAAGCCAAGACCCGGGCTGCTGAGTGCCGTTTTGCTGCTGGCTATTTCTCTCAGCGGCTGCGCCGGACTTCGTCCCGGCTATGAGCGGCCGACGGTGGCAGTCAGTTCTTTTCGCGCACTGCCGGGGAGCGGCGCTCTGCCCGAATTTGAAATCGGGCTGCAGGTCATCAACCCAAACCCAGAGCCCCTCGAGCTGCGGGGTGTTTCCTATTCGATTCGCCTTGAGGGCCATGAGCTGATCAAGGGCGTGGCTAACAACCTGCCGGTCGTAGAGGGTTACGGCCAGGAGGCCGTTACGCTGACGGCGTCCGCGAATCTGCTCGCTGGGATCAGGCTGCTCACAGACCTGATGAGCGGGCCGCGCGACAGTTTTCGCTATGAATTTCGCGCTAAGTTGGATCCGGGTGCACTGGTGCCATCGATACGCATTACGGATGCGGGCGAAATCAATCTAAGGAGTAACTAATATGGCAGCAGGCGGCGCACAAACGGAGATGTGGTCCTCGCGGAGCGGGTTTCTGCTCGCGAGCATCGGTTTTGCTGTAGGGCTCGGGAATATCTGGCGCTTCCCTTACGTAACCGGCGAATACGGCGGCAGCGCGTTTTTGTTTGTCTATCTCGCCTGCGTGGTGTGTATCGGCATTCCGCTGTTGATGACAGAGCTGGCGATCGGCCGACGCGGTCGCAGCAGTCCCGCGGGAAGCTTCCGTGAGGTGGCTTATGAAGCTGGCGCAAGCCCCGCCTGGCGTCATGTCGGGACGCTCGGCGTACTCTGCGTGTTTACGATTTTGTCGTATTACACCGTCTTGTCAGGCTGGACCTTCGACTACCTTGTGCGATCGGTTGGCGGCGCCTTTGGCGGCATAACCAGCGAGCAGTCCGGCGCCATGTTTGGAGACTTGATGAACAACCCCGGGCGGCTGCTGTTTTGGCATACGGTGGTTAACGTCCTCATCGTCGTTGTGGTGCGCCGGGGTGTCCAGGGCGGTATCGAAAAGGCGGTGAAGCTGCTCATGCCGGCCCTGTTTGCGGCGCTGCTAGTCATGGTGGGCTACGGCGTTGTCGCCGGCGATTTCGCGGCGGCGCTGAAATTTATGTTCGAACCGGACTTCAGCAAAATCACGTTCGAGACGCTGATGGTGGCAATCGGTCAGGCCTTCTTTTCCATCGGTATCGGGCTGGCGGCGATGATCACCTTTGGTGCTTACCTGCCGAAGCAGGTGTCGATTCCCGGTTCTGCGGTGACCGTGGCGTTGGCTGATACCGGGGTCGCGGTGATCGCGGGGCTCGTCATCTTTCCGCTGGTGTTTCAGTTTGGCCTGGAACCCTCCGGCGGACCGGGCCTGATCTTTACCACCTTGCCGATCGCCTTTGGGCAGATGCCGGGCGGGCAGGTGTTCGGTGCCATCTTTTTTGTGCTGCTGATCGCCGCGGCGCTCTCGTCGTGTATCGGCTGCGCTGAGGCTGTCGTCTCCTGGGTGGATGAGCACTGGGGCGTTTCGCGGCAGAAAGGTGTGCTGATGGTGGCCGGTGGAGCCTGGCTGCTGGGATTTCTGTCGATTGCGTCGCTGGGTCGCTGGTCGGGCTACTACCCGCTGGACTTCATCCCGGTGTTTGCGGGCAAAACGATTTTCGACACGCTCGACTTCCTGGCCGCGAACATTCTCCTGCTGATCGGTGGCTTGTTGACGTCGCTGTTCTTTGGGTGGGTGGTGCCCCGCTCGCTAAAGCAGGACGAGCTGGGCCTGGGCGACGGCGTGCTGTTTGGCTTTTGGCGCGTAATGCTGAGATTTGTGATCCCGCCGATCCTCCTGATCGCCCTGGTTTTGGGATTGACCCAGTCCTAGCTTCCAGCGCGGTCAGGATTGCGGGCTACAACGCCTCGGCCAGCGGCAACTCGCGACGAGGACCGTTTTCCAGCGCGTCCGCCACGGCGTTGACCACCAGCGAGAGCTCCTCTCCATCAATCGCGAAGTGGGGCGTAAAGCGCAGCGAATTCTCACCGCCGTGAATCACGCCAATCCCGTGCAGCCGCAGGTACTCTTCCAGGCTGCTGGCACCGTAGGCCCGAAACTCGCTGCTGACCTCGCAGCTGAACAGCAGCCCGGTGCCCTGAACCTTGGTGATCCGCCCAGGCATGCGGTCGGCGAGTTCCTTGAGTGCGGCAACAAACTCAGCGCCACGGTCGCGGATGTTTTGACGTAGCGCCGGGGTCAGCTGCCGCAGGACGGTGGCGGCGATATCCATGGCGCGCGGATTGGCGGTCATCGTGTTGCCGTAAATACCGGCACGGTAGAGCTCAGCGGCTCGATGGTTCATCGCGAGAACCGACATTGGGTACTGGCCCGCGTTGAGGGCCTTGGAATAGGTTTCCATGTCGGGTGCCGGCAGTTTTTCAAAGCCGGGATAGTCCACAATCGACAGACAGCCGTGGGCGCGCAGCCCGGCCTGAATCGAATCCACCAGCAGCAGCGAGCCGTGCTGTTCGGTGAGCTGGCGGGCGGCGGCGTAAAACTGCGGCGTGATCGCTTCACCGGGGTTGCCTTCGCCCATCACCGGTTCCATGAAGAACGCTTCAATGAAAACCCCGCTTGCCTCCGCGTCGGAAAAGATCTGGTGTAGCGCGGCGACATCGTTGGGTTCGACGGTGATCAGGTGGTCGCGGTCTCGGAAGCTGGCCAGGTGCCGCCGATAGTTCTTGCGCGATGAATCAGAAAACTGGGCCGGTCGGTCCGTCCGACCATGAAATCCGCCCTTGAGCGACAGTATGCGAATCTCGCGGCCCGCCGCCTTGCCGCCCGGATCGGTCATCTGTTTGGCGTTGACGTCCGACAGGCGAGCGGCAGCGGTGACCGACTCCGACCCGCTGTTGAGAAACAGAAAGTGTTCAAACACCGGGTTTTCTTCGCCGCGGGCATGTCCGATTTCCCGCTGCAGAGCGTCCATCAGGCGTCGCTGCGCGAAATTGCCGGTCATGATGTTGGCCATGACCTGATGGCGACCCAGCGTATCGTCCAGCGCCGACGGGTTGTGTCCAAACCCAAGCATGCCGTAGCCGCCGGAGTCGTGAATCACAGCACCCTTGGTGGTCACGACCCAGGGCCCGCGGGCAGCGAGCGCAACGTATGGATTGACCGCGTCGTGGGCGTAGAAATTCACAACGCCCTCCTGGATCTTTTCGCGCTGTTCGATTTCGTCCAGATCCACGAGGTCCGGATACTCCTCGCGGATACAGCACCAGACACTCAAAGCATCTTCTACCGCCTGTCGCAGCTCGGGATGAGAGTGAGAAAACTGCTCGATGACCGCGTCTTCCAGACCGCGGGTGTGTGTCTTCCCGCCGCAGGAGCGTAACTGCCCCAGTTGCTCTAAGATGTTCATCAGGCGTGTCCTTTCATCTGTTGGTTCGGGCCGCCGCCGCGAGCGCCAGGGCGCTCAGCGTGGCCTGCTTCAGGCCCCACAATTAACGCGGATTTTAGCACAACCCCATGTATGCCCTTTGCCAAGGGAATCGCCTGGAAACGCTCGCCGACCGACTCACCGAGGCGCTCAGCGGGCCTCGAGACAATCCGCTGGCCGCGCCCTGGGTGCTGACACCACACCCCGAAATGGGCCAGTGGCTGGCGCGCCGGCTGGCTCAGGCCAACGGGGTCAGCGCGAACATCCATTTCACCCCCGCAGCCGCGGCCGTGTGGCGGCTGCTCGAAGCGGCAAACCCCGAGATCAAACCGGGTGGCGAGTTTTCGCCCGCGCAGCTCACGCCGCGGATCTTTGGGCTGTTTGCGCAGCTCCCAACGGAGCCTGCCTTTGCGCCGCTGCGTCGCTATCTGGAGTGGCAGGACTCCGCTTCTCAGATGGCGTTTGCGCGGCGCCTGGCCGACGTCTTCGATCAATACCTTGCCTTCCGGCCCGACTGGCTTCTGGAGTGGGAACAAGGCCGGGGAGGGCAATGGCAGGGCTGGCTCTGGCGCCAGTTAACGCAAGATCAACCGTGGCATTGGGCACGGGCCATTCAGTGGCTGGGGGCGACAGACAGGGTCGACCTGTCCTCGCTCGCGTTGCCGTCGATTCATGTGTTTGGGCTCACCACGCTGTCGCCGGGTTTGCTGCTGGCGATCAGGCGGTTCTCTGAGGCGATTCCCACGCAGGTTTATCACTGGACGCCAACCGAAGCCTACTGGACCGATGTGCCCAGCCCACGCTCGCCCAAAGCGGTCAGCCAGGAGCAGGAGCCTTACGTGTCGCAGCTGCTCGCATCCCTGGGACAGCCTTTGAAAGAAGTGGCAGACCAGCTGTTCCAGTGGGAGCCCAACGAGGTTGACCTGTTCGATGCCGACTTGCCGGCCTCGCTGCTCGGAACCCTTCAGCGTGAATTGCTGAGCTTTGATTACGCTGCAGACTCGCGCGATGTTGTCGCTGACCCAAGTTTCGGTATCCGGCGGTGCGCCAGCCGCCAGCGTGAGGTGGAGGTGTGCCGGGACGAGCTGCAGCGCCGATTTGACGAGGACCCGACGCTCGCACCGGACGATGTGCTGGTGATCTGTCCGGACTTAGATGCCTACCTGCCGGCGATTCGGGCGGAGTTTGGTCGCGCCGGTTCCGACCAGTGGCCCTGGCGGGTACTCGGAGGGCAGGCTGCCCGAACGTTTGACGCTGGCAGCGCTTTACTGCAGCTGCTGAGGCTGCTTAGTCAGCCGCCACTGGATCGTTTGTTTCTGGACCTCCTGCAATATCCGTCGATTCAGCGTCGCTTTGGCCTGGGCCCGGGTCAGGTCTCGAGCGTCCACCGCTGGGTCCAGGCAAGCGGTTTGTTCGTCGACGTGCCGGAAGGCAAGTTTTCCTGGCAAACGGCGCTCGATCGCTTGGTTTCGGCGCTGACCGAAAGGTCGGAAGACGGGATGCTCCACAGCGCGGAGTTGGCACACCCGTCGGAAGCCGAGGAGATGGGTCGGCTTTTCGATCTGCTCAAGTTGCTGCAGACGTTTCATGAACGGCTGAGTCGACCGCAGACGTTGCGACGCTGGTCCACGCTGATCAATCAGCTTGGTGATGCGGCGCTGAATCCCGACCTTGCAGATCTGGGCGCGCTGGCCGAACTGTACAAAGCCCTGGCGGAGGTCACGTCGCACGAGGAGGTTGTTGTTGACCTGTCGGCACTGGTGACGCTGCTGAATCAGGTTCGTCCGCCAGGGCATCTGGCAGGCGGCGGCCCCGGCGCGCTGACCGTCGCCACGCCGGCGGCCGTGCGGCTTCTGCCGGCGAGGATCATTTATGTGCTCGGAGTCACCGACGGCGAGTTCCCGGCGCCGGTGCTGCGCTCTGAGCTGAACCGGATGGACCTGTCTGCGCCACGAACCGGTGACCGCGTCCGCCTGCTCGAAGATCGATTGCTGGTCCTTGAGTGGATCAGCTCCGCACGGGACGCGCTGCTGCTGAGTGGCCGGTCGAGAAACCCTGTCACGGCGGAGCTCGAGTCGCTGTCCAGCGTGCTCGAGGAGCTGACTGCCTGGTGCCAGAGTCGTTACGGGATAGCGCCCGACAGGCTCGCGCGAACGGTCCCGCTCCATGGCTTTTCGGCGCAATACGGTTCGGGGGAGACCGGTTACAGCACCCATTTCAACGTGGCAGCGGCCGCGCCGGTTGAACGCTTTTTGACCGACCCGCTCCCAATGGCAAGGATCGATACCATCGCGCTGGACGATCTGTGCCGTTTTTGGCGGAACCCTGCACGGTGGTTTGTCGAACAGGTCTTAGGCGTTTGGCTCGAGCTGCCGGAAGGCGTTTTGGCTCAGCTCCCACCGGCGTCGATCGATGGGCTGACCCGCTACCAGCTGCTGGAGCAGGCTCTTTCGGGTGACGAAGATCTGTTGGGCTCAACGCTCACGGCAGCATTGGCCGACAGCGTGGCGCTTCCGGACGGCAAGCTCGGCCTGGCGCTTGCTGCCGGCATGACCAGCCAGGCGCAGCAGCTGCGGGAGCGTGAACAGCGGTTTACCCTGGCAGGCCGTCCAGCTGACCTCTCGGTGAGCATTTCCCTGGGGGGCGTGGTGCTTGAGGGCACGGTGGACGGCGTGATTGCCGAGCGGCGCATGACCAGCAGCCACAGCCGCCTCGAAGGGGCCCGCGAGCTCGATTGCTGGATCAGGCACCTGGCGCTTTGCACCCGGCAACCCGAGGCGAGCAGTCTGCTGGTGGGTACCGCCGGCGCGCTGCGTTTTCGATCGGTCGAGGACCCGGAGGTTGTGCTGACCACACTCGTCGAGGGTTTTGTGGCCGGGCAGCAGGCTCCGCTGCGCTTTTACCCGGGCCCGTCGAGGCGCCAGGCAGCCGGGAAAGCCGCGGATTTTGAGCTCGACTACGCCGGCGCATCGAATCCGTATGTCGAACTGGCCATGCGGGGCCGCGATCCGCTGGGTCCCGAGTTTGAGGCGCTGGCGGCGACAGTCTGGCAACCTCTTTTCGAGCATGAGTCCGATGCAGCACTTTGATCTGGTAAACGTGCCGCTGGACGGCTGGAATCTGCTGGAAGCGAACGCCGGAACCGGGAAGACCTACAGCATGTGCGGCCTGTTTCTCCGGCTCATGCTCGAACGCGGCTTAAGCCACGATCAGATTGTTACCATCACCTTTACGCGAGCGGCCACGGGCGAACTCCGAACGCGCCTGCTGCAAACGCTCCTCGCCGCGCGCGGCCACCTGACTGAAGCTGAGGACGCGGTCAGCAACGCTGACAGCGCTGACGATCCCGTGCGGCAAATCTGCCGGCCGTTTCGTGGCGATGACCAGGCGCTGCGGCGTATCGATCGTGCGCTGCGGAGTTTCGATCTGGCGCCGGTGCTGACCATTCACAGCCTTTGTCAGCGAGTGCTGACCGAATCGAGTCTCACCAGCGGCTTCAACGTCGATGCGACTGTGGTCGACCAGCAGCGAGAGGTTCTAGGTGATATTGTCGAGCAGGCCTGGGTCGATCATCTGGCGACACTCTCAGGCCCGCTGGTGGCGCAGCTTCAATCGATGGACCACCAGAAGCTGTCGAGTGACGTGGATCGCCTGCTTGCGCGCCCCTACGCTGTTATCCAGGCACCCGAACTGTCCGATCCCGGCGAGCTGGCGGAAGCCCTCCTGGTAGCGCGGAAAAAGGCCGCCGACATCTGGGAGGCCGATCGCGAGGCAATCGTTTACGTACTGCGCGACGCGGCGGAGACCTTCAAAAAGACCAGCCACAGCCCTGAGCGTGTCGACCATTCGCTCAGCGTTATGCCGGCCTACCTGCGGTTCGGTCTGGGCGGAGCCGAGCTACGCGACGTCAGCCGACTCAGCCAGGAGAAGATCAGCAGCGGGACGCTGCAGAAAGCCGAGTCGGTTCCCGAGCACCCGTTTTTTACGGCGTTGGATCGCTGCGTTGCGCTGGAAACGACGTTTGTGGAAGCGGCCGATTTGTACCGCAAGAACCTGCCGCGGCTGCTGCTGGATGACGTTCGCCGGCGCTTGGACGACTGGAAACGGGCCAATCATGCCCTGACGTTTGACGACCTGGTGCAGCAGCTCCACGGCGCTCTTAAGGACGATGGCGTGGCGAAGGCGCTGGTGGCGCAGGCCGACGGCCGCTATGGCGCGCTGCTGGTGGATGAATATCAGGACACTGACCCGCTGCAGGCCGAGATTTTTGAGCGGCTGTTTGGTCCCATGAATGTGCCGGTATGGCGGGTAGGGGATCCGAAGCAGTCGCTTTATGGCTTTCGCGGGGCTGACCTTCACGCGTATCTCGCGACCCGAGCCAAGACGCCTAACTGCTATCGCCTGGTCCAGGACTGGCGGGCACAGCCAGCGCTGATCGACGCGGTCAACGCGCTTTTCAGCTCGACGGAGCAACCGTTTTTGCTGCCGGCGATTGAGTTCGCGAGCGCCGTCGCCGCGCCCCGAACGCCTCTGCTGCTGGAAATCGACGATGAGCCGCAGTCCGCGCTGACGGTCTGGTCTGTGGACACACCAGGAGGCAGCAGCCGTGCCGCCCAGTCCTGCGCCAGTGAAATTGCCCGGTTGCTCAGCCTCGCGGATAAGGGCCGGGCCAAGCTGCGTGAGGGAGACGAGCTTCATAACCTGGAAGCTCAGCATTTGGCGGTGCTGGTTCGGTCGAACGCGCAGGCGGCAACCATGGCAGAGGCACTGGCCGCGCTCGGGATTGCCTCCTCACGGGCGGGAGTAGAAAGCGTCTTTGAATCGGCTGAATCGGTTGAGCTCGAGCGCTTGCTGCATGCTGTCTCACAGCCCGCTCGTCGCGAACGGGTCGCAGGCGCGCTGACCACCCGCCTGCTGGGTTTCACGGCCCAGGACCTTTATCGCTGGCGCAACGACGAAGCCGAGCAGGATCGCTGGGCGGATCGACTCCGCGACTGGCGACAGATCTGGAGCGACCAGGGGGTTTACCCGCTGCTGCTGGCGGTGCTGCGACAGGTGGAGGTCGCAGACCGGATTTTGCCGCTGCCCAATGGTGCTGCGGTGATGTCGAACCTTCTGCAGCTGGCAGACCTGATGGAAAGTGAGACCGGCGGTGGCAGCCACACGCTTGATGATCAGTTGCGTTGGCTCAGCGCTGAGCGGCAGCACCCCAGCCGGTCCGAAGAACGTATCGTTCGGCTGGATCGCGACTCTCAGGTGGTGCCGATCGCGACCGTTCACCGAGCCAAAGGGGCGGAATACCCGGTGGTGTTCTGTCCGTTTCTCTGGCGCAGCAGCAGACACCCGCAGAGTTTTGTTGAGGTGCACGAAGACGGACAGCTGGTGTTCGATTTCGGAACCGACCAGGCAGAAGTGCGCGGAGCGGAGCAGCGACGCGAGCGGATCAGCGAAAACGCGAGGGTGGCGTACGTGGCGCTCACTCGCGCCCAGGCCGCCTGCTATCTGCCGTGGTCGGTTGACGCCCGCAGCGGAACGCCGGAGAGCGGGTTGAGCCATCTGCTGATTCCGGAACATGCCGACACGTTTGGTATGCCGCCAGGTAAGCGCAATTACGCGGCGTTGCTCGAGCGGTATCTGGCAGGGTTTCAGCGGGCGGGCGCACGAATGGTGGAAGAACCGGAACGTCCCATGGCTCGGGCTCCGGCGCCGGCTTATCCGACCCACCGGGAGCCCGCTACCCGGCCGACGCGACGCTGGCTGGTCAGCAGCTACTCCAGACTGTTCAGCGGCGCAGCTCAAGACCGCGATATCGATGAACAGATCACCACGGCCGCGGCGCCGCTGGAACCTGCGGAGGGCTCGATTGCGGCGCTGCCCGCCGGGGCTCAAACGGGCCTGATGATGCACGATCTGCTCGAAAACCTGCCCGGTTTTAACGCTGGGCCCGAGGAGGTTCAGCGTCTGGCCGCGCAGTACCTTCAGCGTTATTCGCTGCCGCTCACTTACCTCGACGCCCTGGCTTCGACCGTCAGCCTGCTGCTGACGACTCCGCTGGGTCCTGACAACATGGTGCTGCAGCAGATCGCACACCACGAGGAGCTGCGGGAGATGGAGTTCCACCTGCATACCCCGCAGCTAGAGCCAGGAGCCTTGTGGCAGGTGATCCGGGGTTCCGAGCCCCCCGCGTACTTCAATTCGCAGACCGTGCGGGGGTACGTCCATGGATACGTTGATCTGATTGTTTGCTGGCAGGGCCGCTACTGGGTAATCGACTACAAGAGCTCTCGGCTCGGGGTTACACCCGCCGACTACGGCGCTCCGCAGCTTGCGGCGGATGTGGCCCTCCACGACTATGACTTCCAATATCACCTCTATCTGCTGGCGCTCGATCGACACCTCAATCGTTGCCTGCCTGAGTATCGCTATGAAGAGCACATCGGGGGCGTGCTGTACCTGTACTTACGGGGGATTGATTCCGCAGGCCATGGCGTTCACTATGCAAGGCCAGACAAGGAAGTTGTCGCGCGTCTCCGGGAGCTACTCCTCAAGTAGATTCTAGCTTTCGTTCGTAGGTCTTTGATTTTCGTATATCGTTGATTAGTTTACGGTTTTTGACTTCCAATTTCGAGCCCGCGACGGTAATATTTGCCCATAGTTCGATGCAGGGCATTGGGAGCCCCTTCGAGCTGGGGAGTTAACCAAACGATTTTAAGTTTCAAACCGGTTCGCGGGTTGCGTCAGACGGTAGATGCCATGCAGGCCGTCCTGGGCCGCACCTCCCCCAAAATCGGTGTCTACGGTTAGCTGGAGATCGGCCACTGCTAGGGATGTGGGGTCGACGATTTTGCCAGCGTTGCTGTGGCTCGCGGACCGTGTTTGATTTGACGTCGAATTCATCCGACGCTCCGAAAACGCCGCTGATTGCGGCGTTTTCTTTGGGCGTACCATTCCCGAAACGCTTTTTTCACGGCGCTGCCAGTCCTCATTAGTTAATGCGCAAGTTTTGCGCGGTGAGCGGTTGCTGTCGCTGAAATAATGCCGTTATGGGCAAAACCATAACGCCGAGCGCATCTGCCTTGCTGCAGATGCCGCCCAACACAACACCCGATCACCCGCAGGCCTGGCTGAAGCTGGGCCGCGCGCTGGCCGCCGAGGGGCGCGCCGCTGAAGCCGAGCGCGCGTACCGCGAAGCGCTCAAGACTCAGCCCGGCCTGCGCGCCGCCAGGCTGGCGCTTGCGCAGCTCCTCATCAGACATGGGTTTCCTCAGGTGGCGATCGTTGAGGTGCAAACGCTGCTGGACCACGATCCCCTCGATGCCGACGCCTGGCTTACCGCCGGGCAGGCTTTTCGTGCGAACTATCAGCCAAAAGAAGCACACATGGCGTTCTCGCAGGCGCTCAGCGCGCGCTCCAGCTTCGCTGCAGCCAGCTACGCGCTCGCCAGCCTGTTGTTGGATAAGGGGGAACCGGAAAACGCCCTGGCCGTGCTGGCGGACACCCAGACAACCGACCCCCAGGCGGCGGAGCAATTTCAGCAGCTCCAGGCTCGGGCCACCGCCCAGGCTGACGGGCCGGGGCTCGGGCCGGCAGCGGCCGAAGGGCTTCTGCTGTCGAGCCTTGAGCGCTGGCCGGCCAGCGAGGGCCTGCATACGCTGCTAGCGCGACTTCGTTACCTGCGCGGTGACCCAGGCTGGTCGGATCTGCTGCAAAAGGCCGTCGATCAACAACCACAAAATTTGAGCCTCGTTCGATCGTGCGCGGCCGCCTTGCGCAACGGGCGTCAGGTCCAGCAGGCGCTTTCGCTGCTGGAAGAGACCCTGAACGCAACAGAATGCTCGCCTTCTGACGGGCGTGCCAAGCCGACGAGCGCCAGCCGACTAATCACCGACCTGCTG
The DNA here is from genome assembly GCA_039033415.1 of Pseudomonadota bacterium. Lineage (NCBI taxonomy): Bacteria > Pseudomonadati > Pseudomonadota > Pseudomonadota bacterium. The sequence goes on from JBCCCR010000037.1 coordinate 50,840, forward strand.
CTGGAACGGGCCGACTGCTACCTCAGCTTGGGTGACCCGGAGTCGGCGCTGGCAGTCGCCCAGACGGCGTGCGCCAGGGATCCGGAGCGAGTGAGACTCTCACGACAGCTGCTGGACGCGCAGCTCAGTGCGGGATGCGCACAGGACGTGCTGCCGGTTATCGAGGAAGCCCGGGAGCGCCTGCCGGACCATCCGCGCTTGCTGGGAGCCCACATCACGGCGTTGAGGGCCGTTGGGGATCCGCTCGGTGATCAGATGTTGGATCTCGAGCGGCTGGTTCAGGTGCACGATATGCCCTCCGATCTGTGGCGCTCGATCTGCCGCCCGCTGGCGCAAGAGCTGGCAGCTCTGCACGGAGAGGGCTGGGCGCCGCTGGACCTGAGTGTTCGCGGCGGGTCGCAAACGCTCCGCAGCCTGCTCAACTGCGCCACGCCTGCACTGGTCCGCCTGCGCCAATTTTTCTCCGAAGCGCTGACGGCGTATCAGGCCAGCCAGCTGGCTGAGCCCGGGCGCTGGCTCGGAGGTTCTCTCAAGGGTGAGCCTATCCTGGTCGGGTGCTGGTCCGTCCGGCTCGAACCCGGCGGTTTTCACGTGAACCATCTTCACTCGGAAGGGGTGGTCAGCTCCGCCTTTTATGTTTCGGTGCCTGAGCTGATTGATCCCGACGATCCCCATGCAGGAGAACTCGGCTTCGGAGCGCCGCGCTTTGCGGTGCCGGGGGTAGGCGTTAAGCGCTGGGTTCGACCTCAACCGGGACGGCTGGTCCTGTTTCCGTCCTGGCTTTGGCACGGCACGCGCTCCTTTAAAGGTAAGGCCCTGCGTCTCACCGTCGCTTTTGACGCTCGTTTTCGCTGATCTGATCGCTCGTCCCTGACCGTCGACCGGAGTCCGCTGCGGACCGTCCGTGGTCATTTGTTGCGCTGATTTACCGATTTACTGACCTTCCGCCTTCATCTGATCAAAAAGCGCAACCCGCGTATCAGTCTCCGCAACGGTCGGTCGCTTTCATTTCGTTAAGTTCCCGTTAAGCGCTGGACGGACCTGGCGCGGCAAGGCACGGCTTACTTTTCTGCACGCTGACCCTTGTGTGCTTAACCGAAAAAGGTGGAACACTGATGAAAGTACTGAAACGTCGAGAACTGAGCGCAGCGGTGGTGGGGGCACTGGCCACGATGGCCACCGCCGGCGCCCAGCAGCTGAACGAAGAACCCAACTCGCTCGAGGAGGTGGTCGTTACCGGTTCCCGCATTCCGCGCCCCGACCTGGTTGCCAACAGCCCGGTGGCGGTGGTGGACTCGGCGGAGTTTGAACTCGCCGCCACGGTAGAGACGGAGTCGCTGCTTAATACGCTCCCGCAGGTTGTGCCTTCTTTTGGTGCCACCACCAACAACCCCGGAACCGGTACCGCAACCGTCGACCTCAGAAATCTGGGTACGGTTCGGACCCTTGTCATGATGAACGGCCGGCGGATCGTCGGGTCGGGAACCAACGGGGTTGTGGATATCAACAACATCCCGCCGGCGCTGATCGACCGGGTTGAGGTCGCCACCGGCGGCGCCTCGGCGGTCTATGGCTCTGACGCTATGGCCGGTGTCGTGAACTTCATCCTGAAGAAAAACTACGAAGGCTTTGGCATCAACGCCCAGTTTGGTATGTCTGAGGAAAGCGACTCGGACCGCACCAACGTCGATATGATCTGGGGCACCAACTCCTCTGACGGTCGAGGCAACGTGGTGCTGTACGCCAACTACTTCGAGCGGGAACAGACGTTTGCATCCGCGCGTGACTTCTCGGCGATCGAACTCGACGAGGATACGGACGACAACGGGAATCCGATCTTGTCTCCCGGCGGCTCGTCCCGGATTCCCCAGGGGCGCATCTTTGGTGCCGCGTTTAACGGCCTGACCGACACGCGCGGCGACACCATCGGCGGCAGCGGGTTTTTTGTCGACGACAACGGCAATCCGGACGACTACACCTCGCCGGACGACACGTTCAACTTTGCGCCGTTCAACAATCTGCAGCTGCCGCTCGAGCGATTCACGACCACCGCGTTGGGCAACTACGAGGTGAGCGATAACATCAACCTGTTTGGTGAATTCACCTACGCCAACAACCGGATCAACCGGACGCTTGCGCCAACGCCTTATAACGAGTCCTCGGTCGACTTCGATCTGAATAACCCGTTTATCCCGGCCGGCGTGCTGGCCCTGTTCCAGGAAGCGGATACCGACGGTGACGGCATCGTTACCGGTGGCTTAAGCCGCCGGATGCTGGAAGCTGGCGGCCGCACAAGCGACGACAGTCGGAACCTTTTCCGATCGGTTATTGGCCTGGAGGGTAACCTCAACGGCTGGGACTGGGAGGTCTACTACAACTACGGTCGGATGGAGAACACGCAGCGACAGGGCGGCAACATCGTGCTGTCGAAGTTCCAGCAGGGCCTGCTGGTGGATCCGAACGACCCGACCCAGTGCGCCAGCGGTATTGCCGGCTGTGTGGTGCTCAATCCGTTTGGTGAAGGTGTCATGACGCCGGAGATGATCAATTGGGTCCGCGCCGCGGCAACCAACATCACCAACGTTGAGCAGCGCACGATTGCGGCCAACATTGCGGGCAGCCTGTTTGATCTGCCCGGCGGAACGGTGGGTTTTGCGGCCGGTCTGGAGCAGCGCGACGAGGAGGCAGAGTTTCTGCCCGATACGTTCCTCGCTTCAGGTGACGTCGACGGCTTTAACGCCGGCCTGCCCACCGCGGGGGAGTACGACGTAACCGAGTTCTATATGGAGTCGATCATTCCGCTGGTCTCCGGTGCCCCCATGGCCGAATACGCGGCCCTAGAAGTGGGCTATCGGTACTCCGACTACTCCAACGTCGGTGGCGTTGACACCTACAAGTTCGGCGGTGAATGGCGTCCCACGGACACGCTGAAGCTGCGCGGCCTGTATCAGCGTGCGGTACGAGCACCCAACGTTCTCGAACTGTTCCGTGGATCGTCCAACAGCTTCCCGGGCGGTGAAGACTTCTGTAACGCCGGTGCCGGCCGAACGGCGGAAGAGGAGGCATTCTGTCTGCAGCTTGGCGTTCCCGAGGGACTGCTGGGTAACTTCCAGCAGCCTGATGACCAGATTGAGGTGATCCTGAGCGGCAACCCGGATCTGGACGTGGAAAGCTCCGACACCTACTCGGTGGGTTTTGTTTACCAGCCCAGCTTTATCGAAAACCTCCAGCTCTCGGCGGACTACTACTCCATCGAAATCGAGGGGGCGATCGCCCAGTTTGGTGGCGGCCTGCAGAGCACCATCGATGCGTGTAATCAGAACCTGAGCCTGGACAACGTGTTCTGCCAGCCGCTGACGGCGCGTAACGCCGCCGGTGAGCTCGAGTTTGTGCCGCTGCCGAACCAGAACATCGCCCAGCTCAACACCGAAGGTGTGGACTTGAGCGGTAAGTACACGACGGAAGTTGGCAACGGCTACCTGCTGGATCTCAACCTTGCTGCTACCTACGTGATCAAAAACGAGCAGCAGTCCAGCCCGGTTACCGACGTGGTCGACTGCGCCGGATCGGTTGGCGTCCGGGGTACCTGCGGCAATGCCGATCCCGAATGGCGGGTTGTCGGCCGGGCCACGCTCCAGACCGGCAAACTGCGTTCGAGCCTGCGTTACCGGTTTGTCGGCGAGGTGGAGAATGAGCTGATCGCTTTGGGTACTGACCCAAGCACGCTGGCGGTGACGGACGTGGACTCCGAGCATTACTTCGACTTCGGCATGACCTACGCCTACAGCGACAACATCGATCTGATTCTCAATATCGACAATCTGCTCGACAACGATCCGCCGGTTCTGGCGGACGCCGGTGGGCAGTTCAATACCGATGCTTCGGTTTACGACGTGTTGGGTCGACGCTTCACGACAGGCTTCAGGATCCGTTTCTAAGCGGAGCCAAAGCTGCAGCAATTGGCCGGGGCGAACTTTCGCCCCGGCTTTTGCCGTCTTATGACACCGAAAGCTCAGTACCAGCGAGGGCTAGCGCTCAACGGCGCCGGTGAAAGCGCCGCGGCGCTGGAACAGGTAGCGGGGGCCGCCGGCCGCGGCCACGCGGAAGCCCAGCTGCAGCTGGCGCTGTGGCTGCTCGCCGGACACAACACGCCGGCGCGACCGCGCGAAGGGTTCCAGCTGGTGCAAAGCCTGGCGGTCCAAGGAGACCCATTCTCTCAGGGGTTTTGCGCAGCGCTCGTCGCCGGGGGGGCGGGAACCCGACAGTCCTGGGCGAAGGCGATCAGCTGGCTGCTGCTCGCCGCAAAAGGTGGCCTGGCCCGAGCGGTCACCCAGCTTGCAATGCTCCTGCTCGACAGCGGCACCGACCAACGCGAAGACGCGAGATTTTGGCTGGGGCTGGCCGCGTCCGCCGGCGATGCGCCGGCACAGCGAGTCCTTGGGCGCCCGGTAGAGGCCACCATCCCGTGGCCGGAGGACTCCCGATGGGCCGAGCTTGAGGGCGCGCTGGCAACCGGTCCAGTGCTTGCTCGTACCGAGGGCAGGGTGCTCAACGCTGGGATCAACCTCCAGTTCTTTTCGCAGGCAATTTCACCAAACGTCTGCGCCTATCTTTGCGCTGCGGCCCAGCCGTTTCTGCGCCACGCGCGGGTGAATGATGCCGCCGCGGGTGAGCGCGTGGATCACAGCCGTACCAATGAGGCGATGGGGTTTTACCCGCTGGAGGCTGACGTCATTTCGCAGCTGATTCGCTGGCGGATGGCGACCGCGGCCGGACGGGAGCCAGCATGCGCGGAGGTCCTGTCGGTGCTTCGCTATCAGCCTGATCAGCGATATCTGCCGCACTTTGATTTCTTTGACCCCGCGTTTCCATCGCACCGGCCACACCTCGCGCAGCAGGGCCAGCGTGTCAGCACCGCGCTGCTCTATCTAAATGACGCTTACACCGGCGGGCAGACTCGCTTTGTGGAGCTGGAGCGGGAAGTGCAGGGCGGCTGTGGAGACGTGCTGACCTTTGATAACGTGACGCCAGACGGGTCCGTCAATCGAATGACGCTCCACGAGGGCAAAGCGCCCGAGCGGGGTCAAAAATGGCTCGCCAGCCTCTGGATTCGCAAACGGACACAGCCAGATGACGATTGGCACATGCAGCCTCTGGCGGATTGATTAGGCTCCGGGCACTTTCCGCCCGTCCTGAATTCAGTAAACTGCAGGGCCGCCGCAACGTCTGGAGACCTTCAATGCGCAAATTCACCCTAAAATTGGCGCCAGCCCAGCTGCTCATGACGCTTGTGCTGGCCCTAATCGTCATAACGGCCGGCTGTTCCGGCGACAACAGCGAGCCGACGGCGGAGGCGCCGGCGGACTCTGCCGAGAGCAAGGCGATGGCGGAGACTCCCGCTGATGATCTGACCGGCAACCCGTTCATGGCCGAATGGGAAACGCCGTTTGGCGTGCCGCCTTTCGATCAGATCGAAGAATCTCACTTCATGCCGGCCTTCCAGGAGGGCATGCGGGTCCACAACGAGGAAATCGACGCCATCGTCAATAACGCCGAGTCAGCCACGTTTGACAACACGATCGTGGCGCTGGATCGGACCGCTCCGCTGCTGAGCAAGGTTGCCCGGGTGTTTTCCAACCTGGTCTCCTCACATACCAACGATGATCTTCAGGCGGTGGCGAAAGAGATTTCACCACTGCTGGCCAAACATTCCGGTGACATCAATCTGAATCCGAAGCTGTTTGCCCGCGTCAAAGCGGTCTATGACAGCCGGGAGTCGCTCGACCTGACCGATGAGCAGGCCTATATGCTCGAACGTACGTACGACGGTTTTGTGCGCTCCGGCGCGGCGCTTGACGACGCCTCGAAGCAGCGGCTGAACGAAATTGGCCAGGAGATCTCCAGCCTGACAACCGAATTCGGTCAAAACCTGCTGAAGGAAAACAACGCGTTTGAGCTGGTGCTCGAGACAGAGGAAGAGCTGGCGGGCCTGCCCGACTTTCTGCGCGCTCAGGCGGCTGAGGCAGCCAAGCAGCGCGATCACGACGGCAAATATGTGTTCACGCTCACCCGGTCCTCGATGACCCCGTTTCTTCAATACTCCACGCGGCGGGATCTGCGCGAACAGATCCACAACGCCTGGACCAGCCGCGGCAGCAACAGCAACGACAGCGACAACAGCAGCGCCGTGGCCAAGATTGCCTCGCTGCGGGTTGAGCGGGCGAACATACTCGGCTTCGACAATCACGCCGAATGGGTGCTCGAAGACCGGATGGCAGAAACGCCGGAAAAGGCCTACGCATTCCTGCAGCAGGTCTGGCAGCCGGCGCTGGAGCGCGCCAAAGAGGAGCGTGCTGACCTGCAGGCTATGGCGAACGCTGAAGGTGGCGACTTCGAGATTGCCGCCTGGGACTGGTTCCATTATTCCGAGAAAGTCCGCAAAGAGCGCTATGCGATCGACGACAGCGTTCTGAAGCCCTACTTTGAGCTAAACAACGTGCGCGACGGCGCCTTTATGGTGGCCAACCGGCTGTTCGGCATCACCTTTACCGAGCTGCCCGATCTGCCGAAGTACCATCCGGACGTGCAGGCGTTTGAGGTAAAAGATGGCGACGGATCTCACCTGGGCGTCTTTTACTTTGACTTCCATCCGCGTCCCAGCAAGCGCGGCGGGGCCTGGATGAACTCCTTCAGGCTGCAGTCCAACGTCGACGGTCGGGTTCGTCCGGTCATCGTCAACAACTGCAACTTCCCCAAGGGTTCCGGCGGCATTCCGACGCTGCTGAGCTTCAACGACGCGTCCACCCTGTTTCATGAGTTTGGTCACGGGCTGCACGGGATTCTGTCGGACGTCACCTACAGTGGCCTGGCGGGTACGTCCGGTCCGCGCGACTACACGGAGTTCCCGGCCCAGATGATGGAGCACTGGATCTCGAGCCCCGAGGTGCTGCGCGAAACGGCTCGCCACTATGAAACCGGAGAGCCGATCTCCGAAGAGCTGATCGAGAAGCTCGACGCCTCATCGAAGTTCAATCAGGGCTTCAAAACCGTTGAGTATCTCTCGGCGTCGATCCTGGACATGGACTGGCACACGCTCGAAACCACCGACCTGCAGGAAGTGGCGTCATTTGAGCGCGAGTCGCTGGAGAAAATGGGTCTGATTCCGGAGATTGTGGTGCGCTACCGCAGCACGTACTTCGGCCATATCTTCTCCAGCACCGTGGGCTACTCATCGGGCTACTACAGCTACATCTGGTCGGAGATCCTGGACTCGGACGGTTTTGACGCCTTTCGCGAGGCGGGTGACATCTATGACCAGGAGCTGGCCGGTCGGCTGCGAGAAAACATCTACTCGGCCGGCGGCACCGCGCCGGCTATGGATCTCTACGTGCGCTTCCGCGGTAAAGAGCCCAGCATCGACCCGCTGCTGCGCAACCGCGGCTTTATCCCGGCGCCCTGAAGACCCCAAACCACAATTGTGCGTTAGAAAAACGCGGCGTTCTTCGCCGCGTTTTTTTTCTGCTGCTGCCAGCCATCTTTGTGGTGAGCGGTGCGGCCGCGCATCCGATGGACGAGGTGTGTGATCCAGCGGAACTGCCGACGCCGTTTTGTCTGGCGCTGAGCGGGCAGCTGGAAATTGAAGAGCCACCGACGCTCGGGGAGACGCTGACCGAGTATCTCGGGCTGGGGTATGTCCATATCCTGCCGGCCGGCATGGATCACATCCTGTTTGTGCTGGCGCTGTTTCTGGCCGCGCAGACCTGGGGTGTGCTGCTCTGGCAGGTCACAACCTTTACCGTCGCGCATTCCGTTACGCTCGGGCTCGCCGCCGTTGGGCTCACCTCTCCCGGAGGCACGCTCGTGGAGGTGCTCATCGCCGCGTCGATTGCGTTTGTCGCGGTGGAGAATCTGTGGCTGCGCGGCCGCCCGGTACCCTCTTGGCGTTACCTGGTGGTATTTGCCTTCGGACTGCTACACGGTCTGGGCTTTGCCGGCGTCCTGCTGGAGCTGGGCATGCCCGATGAGCAGCTCGTCGCGGCGCTGGTGGCGTTTAACGTGGGCGTGGAGCTGGGCCAGCTGACTGTTGTGGCCGCAGCTCTTCTGCTGGGCTGGGTCCTGCTGCGCAAGCAGCTGGGCCAGGAGCGTTATGTGCGCTGGTTTACGCTTCCCTCAAGCGTCGTGATTGGACTGATCGGCGCCTACTGGGCCGTTACTCGCCTGTAAAAAAATGCCGGCTGCCGCCCCCGATCCCCAGTGATCCCAAGTGGGCCACCTGGCAACCAAGGCTACTTCAGCGAGCGTGTCAGGCGTCAGGCCAAGGCGATTCGTCGGGGTCATAGCCGTAGCTATGGCCTCGGCGGATCAACGCCGGCATGGCGCCTGACGGGCTCGCCCTACGGGTCGTCACCTGGGCCAGCCTGGCGGCGTTGCGAACCTTGCCAAGGGCAACGGCCATTGGCTACGGCTCGCGCCTTGCCAGCCAGGCCCAGGTGGCGACTGAAGTAGTCTTGGTTGCCAGGCGGCCCACTATTCCCCTTCACTCCGGGGCGGCAGCCAGCAAACCGCTAGCTGTTGTTTCCCATCTTGCTACTCTTCGAAGCCATTGGTGAAGATGACCTCCGGCAGGATCGGCACAAACAGCTCCGAGGGTTCCGAGGTGGTTCCGGCGAGCGTGCCTGGGATTACGTTGTCAGCCTGGCTGGTGCTGGTGGTTCGAATGCCTTGGCCTCCGCCGATGTTCGACGGCAGCGTGAAGGTGAAATCCCCGCTCCCGTTCGCTGTGGCGCTGCCGAGATAGGCAAGCGCCTCGGCATTGGTGTCGGTGTCGTCCAGGTAGAAGTCGATGATGCAGTTCGGGCAGGGGCTGCCGGCGCCCGCGCCGCCGGTGACGTTGAGACCATTGATTGTGAGGATCTCTGCCGCTTCGAAGGTTCGTATGACCGTGCCGATCTGCGGCCCCATCTCGTAAAGCTTTTCCGGGCCGTCAATAGAGAGATTGCGGCGGACGGTGTTGCCGCCTTCGTCGGTAAAGGTGTCGTCGGTCCACAGCAGCGCGCCGTCCGTATTCTCAAAGCCAGCCCGCACCCGAACCATCATATTGTCGACAATCTGGTGTGAGTCGCCGGAGAACTTGATGCCCTGACCGCAGGTACCCGCGGGGCTGTTGGCGCTGTCCTCCCCGACGATATTCATCTGGACGGTATGCGACGCACCAAAGATCTCGACGGCAATCGGCGGCGTGTCATTGGTCGACCGTAGATTTTGCATTCCGGCAAGCGTATTGCCTTCGATGACCGCGCCGGTGCCGGCCAGCGAAATCCCCCAGCCGCCGTACCAGTCCTGCGGATCAGGCGGGACGTTAAACGGGCCGATCGCCTGGCACTCGACGGCGGGTGGTCGGGCCGGCACGGTGCCGTCGCGGCGCGTGCCGATGAAGTTGTTGAGAATCTGCGCGCCGCTGGCCATGGAGTTCACCTCGATGGCACGGGTGGAGGCTCCGGACAGCACGTTATTGCGAATGGTGGCGTTATTGCCGTCGCGGGTGACGTTCACGCCCTGGGCCCCAGCCAGGTTGTCCGCGTTGCCCACCGGATCAGCAAACATGATGCTGTTGCCGTCCTGGCTCAGGCCCCAGGTGTTGTCTTCGAAGATATTCCCGCTTTCCTTCAGCTGGATACTGCCGCCGCCAAAAAAACCCATTCGCCGGATCGTGTTGTTTTGCTTCTCGATTTCGATCGGAAACTCGGTGTCGACGAAGATTGCCGGGCCGCCGTTCACCTGAGGGCCGCCGTCGATGGTGACGTTGCCAGAGACATCCAGGATGCTCTGACCCTCAATCGCCAGCCGAGACTGGGAAGCGGAGTCGCTCATCTCCAGGGTCCAGACGCCGAGGGTGCCGTCGAAGCTGCCGTCGTCGCCGTCACCGTTCACCTCAAGGCCGGTGAACACGATGGAAATCGGCTGATCGCTGGTCGGTCGCGCCCCGGCCTCTCGCAATGCCCGCCGGAAGGTGCAGCGCCCCGCGCCGGGGCCGGTGGTGTCGGGTTGAAACAGGCCGCCCTGTGCGTAGGTGCAGGTGTGAGTATTGCTGCCAGGCTCTTCATCAATGGCCCAATCGACCACGATGGTGGTGCCGCCGCTCAGGGCGGCCGTAGGCAAGGCAATAGCCGAGATGACAGCCAGTACGGATAAGTCCTTTTTCATCGTATGCTCGCTTTATTCCAATGGGTCTACCGATACATCGCGTGAGCGGTCGGCAAAACTGGACAAGGTTTTTTTCCAGACCCGCCGATCGGGCCGGGCTGGGTTAAACTCAGGGTTCGACGGACATACCATGCGGTTAGGCAAGGCAGGGAGACCGGCCCATGCAGGGCGATGACAGGGACATCACAAGCTGGATTCAGTCGGTAGCAAGCAATCGTACCGGCGCGTTGGAGCACCTGCTGCCGATGATTTATGGCGAGCTCCGGACGCTGGCTCGAAGCCGCCTGCGCTCGGAGCGGGAGGCACATACGCTGTCGACAACCGGGCTGGTGCACGAGGCCTATCTGCGCTTCAGCCAGCAAAATCAGCTCAACATCAACACCCGTGCCGAGTTTTTTGCCTTTGCCAGCGAGTGTATGCGTCGCGTGCTGGTGGATTACGCCCGGGCCCATCGCGCCAGCAAACGCGGCAGCGGCAAACAGCCAGTGCCGCTGGATCAGGTGGACCACATGTTGTCCGACCGGCAGGCGCAGGAGGTCACAGACATCGACCTGGCGCTGGATAAGCTGGGTGCGGCGAACCCCCGCGGGGTTCAGGTGCTCATGTGTCGTCTCTTCGGCGGACTGAGTCTCGAAGAGACGGCTGCGGCGCTCGAGGTGTCCATGAAAACCGTGCAGCGGGATTGGACTGCCGCCATCGCCTGGCTGCGAAAAGAGGTGGACGTCAACAGCTTTGTCTTCGACTGAAACCAATCCTCAGGAGCGCTGGCAGCTCCTGCAGGACTCGTTTGAGGCGGCGCTCGAAATCGCGCCGGATTCACGCGCCGGTTGGCTCGCCAAGCAGGCGCTCCCCGCTGATGTGCTTGAGGAGGTGACCGAGATGCTGGCGGCGCACGACGGCCCGGCGTTGGCGCTTGAGGCTGGCGTGGGCGCGGACCAGCCCCCGGAAAACATCGGTGTGTACGAGGTGCTGCGAAGCATCGGCCAGGGCGGCATGGGTGAGGTTTTTCTGGCCCGCCGCAGCGACGGGAGCTTCGACCGGGAGGTGGCGATCAAAACGCTCAGCGGATGGGTCTCAACGCCCGCCGCCCGATCGCGCTTCCTGCAGGAACGGCGCATCCATGCGCGCCTGGAACACCCGAACATCACCCGACTGCTCGACGCCGGCCTGACTGACCAGGGGCTGCCTTATCTGGTTATGGACTATGTTGATGGGGTCGACATTGTCACCTACTCAACCCGAGCCGAGCTTTCGCCCCGCCAGCGTGTTCGGCTCCTGCTGGCGGCCTGTGACGCCGTCGCTTTTGCTCACAGCCGGCTGGTGCTGCACCGTGACATCAAACCGACCAATATTCTGGTGACTGAAGCCGGCGAGGTTCGGCTCCTGGACTTCGGCATCGCCAAGCTGCTGGTGGATGAGGAGAGTGCAGGCGGCGAGGATGCGCTGACCCGTCCCGGGGAGCACCTGATGACCCTGCGCTACGCCAGCCCCGAGCAGGTTCGCGGTGAAGCGCTGGACGTGACCTGCGACGTCTATTCTCTCGGCGTGGTGCTGTTTGAGCTGCTGACTGGCAGCGCGCCGTTCGACGCCAAGTCGCAGTGGGAGCTGAGCGAGCAGATTGTGCATCAGCCACCGCGCTTTTCGACCCCGACCGGCACGGCTCGGCAGGTGGAGGACGACCTCAAGGCGGTCTGTCTCAAGGCGATGGAGAAGGAGACCGCGCAGCGCTACGCCAGCGCTGCCGAGCTGGCGGAAGACCTCCGACGATACCTCAGCTACCGCTCGATCTCGGCGCGCAGACCGGGCGTTTGGGTGAGGCTGCAGCGCCTGTTTCAACGTCATCCGGTGGCGACCCCGCTCAGCGCTATGGCGGTGATTGCAACCCTCAGCGGCGGTCTGACGGCAGCCTGGCAGGCCCAGCAGGCGCAGCGCGAACGAGACGAGGCGCGGGCCCAGCGCGACCGGGCGGAACAGGTGACCGAGGTGCTGGTTGATCTGTTTGACAGCGACCCTTATGCCGAAGCCGATCGCCGCCGAGACGACATCACGCTGCGCGACTTTTTGGTCCGGCGGGCCGCTGACGTCGGCGATGAGCTAGCGGATCAGCCGCTGCTAAGAGCTCAGCTGCAGGATCTGCTGGCTAACCTGCTTACCAATCTGAGCCTGATCGAAGATGCTGAACCCCTGGCCCTCAACGCGCTGGCGATTAGGCGCTCCGAGGCTGCGGGTAATGACAGCCTTCCCCTGGCCCGCAGCGTCGCCACGCTGGGCAACCTGCGGCAGGCGCAGGGTCGCTTCATCGAGGCTGAACAGCTGCATCGTGAGGCGCTGGCCATGCGCCAAAGCCTGCTCCTTCCTAGCGACCCGCTCGTTGTCACGAGTCTGAACGACCTGAGCGTCGTCTTATACAGTCAGCGCACCGACGCGAAGGAGGCTGAAGCGCTGGAGCTTGACCGTCAGGTGCTGCAGATCAACATCGATCGATTCGGGCCGCAATCGCTACAAGCCGCGCAAAGTTACAACAACCTGGGGGCGCTTTTTGTACAGCGGGGGCTGGATGGCGACCGTGAGTTGGCTGCCCCCCTCCTGCGCAAGGCGCTGGAGATTCGTCGGAAGCGGCTTGGCTCCGATCATCCCAATACGGCCAACAGCGCGGCCAATCTGGCCAACCTGCTCCACGACATGGGCCAGCTGGAGGCGGCCGGGGAGCTGTTTGACGAGGCGATTGAGAGTACGCGCCGGTCAATGGGGGAAGGCAGCACGCGTGTCGCAGATCTGGTCTACGGCTTTGGCTTTCTGCTGATGGAGCTTGAGCGCTGGCAGGAAGCGTCTGATCGTTTTTCTGAAGCGGTAAACATCTACGAGGCGTCGCTACCCCCGGACCATCCGTATATCGCTGACGCTCGCTTCGTTCGGGGACAAGCAGTCGAAAAAGCCGGACGAGTTGAGAGTGCAAGCGAGGACTTTCGGACGGCGATGACCATCTACCGACAGCATGCTGACAGTCTCGACAGCGAGCTGCGCGCCACCTTGCACTACGCTCGCTCGCTGTCCGAACTTGGTGATGAAACGCGCGCCGCATCCGTTGCTCGTGCCGGTCTGGCACGGGCTGATGGCAGTACCGATCCGAAGCTTCGAGAGGCGCTGGCGGCGTTGGTTGAGGTTAACGTTTCAGCGTCTTCCGATCCGTGAAGCCCCGACGTTGGGTTCGGCTCCAGCTGAGTCGGTTGGTGAGACTCTGGCGAGCAGGCTGGGCGGGCAAGATGCTGGTCCTGTCCGCCATGACGTTGCTGCCGGGTCTGCTGTTGCCGGTGCTGACCGTCGATACCCTTGCAACATCGGCGACAAGCTACTCCATTGTTCAGGGAGTCTGGGAACTGGTGTCGAACGGCAAGTTCGGCCTCGCGGTCCTGATCTTCGGATTTTCGGTGGTGTTTCCGCTGCTGAAGCTGGCCCTCCTAATCCGTTTCTGCGTGCATCCGTCGCGCTACTCGGCGAGCCGATGGCTGCTGTGGCTCGGCAAGTGGTCGATGCTCGACGTGTTTGTCGTGGCGGTTCTAACCGGCGCCGGGCGACTGCGGCTGCTGTCATCCTTCGAGTCAGCGTCCGGGGTTTACTGGTTTGCAGCAGCGATTGTCTTGACGATGGTGGGCGCAGAACTCCTATTGAAGCCGCCCGAGCGTTCGCCCCACGTTAGACGTTCAACGCGCCGCGAACAGGCGCTCATCCTGCTACCGCTGGCAGGTCTTGGGCTGCTGGTCGCGGGGCTCCTCACTCCGCTGATGGAGGTGAACAAGTGGCTTTTTTGGCGCAATGCCTACAGCTTGCTGGCGGCCCTTCCGAAAATGCTGGGCGAAGGGGAGTGGTTGCTCCCACTGATGCTGCTCTTTACGGTGGTTCTTGCCCCGGCGCTCAGATTGGGGGCTTCGATCGGTCATCGGCTGACCCGACATCCCGGCTATCAACACCTGCACACGCTGGCATCGCAGTGGTCGATGCTGAGCGTTTTTGTGCTGGCGCTGCTGTTGGTCATGCTAAAGCTGGGTGCCGCGGCCAGCGTGGAACCGCGGATCGGTCTTTGGCTGTTAGCGGGGGCCGCTGTGGTCAGCGGCGTTGATCGGTGGCTGCTGGGTAGAGGGGACTCGGAAGCCCGCACCCCTGATACTAGGGCAGGGTAGCCTCGACGCGTACTTCCACCTGCACTTCCTGACCAACCCAGGAGGTGTCCTGCCAGTCTCCGAGGCCAAGCCCGAGCGCCAGCCGGTCTAGCAGCGCGTTGCCCTCCAGCAGCCTTCCTTGACCGGTAATCACCTGCTTGCCGTCTTCGCCAGTGACGGTAAACGCAAGCTTCACCGGCGATGCCTCTCCCTTAATCGTGAGCTGGCCGTCAGCCACAAAGCTCCCGTCGCCCGCTGCGGAGAAACGCGTGGCGTTATAAAAGGCCTGTGGGTGATTGGCGGTATCGAACCAGTCTGGGTCAATGATGGTGGCGTCGCGGTCGGCGTCGTTGGTGTCCACCGATGAGGTGTTGACGGTCACCGCAAAAGCGCTGCGATCGAGCGCCTCGGCGTCGAACTGGATACTAGCCTCCCAGGAGGTCCAGTCGCCGGTGAAGCTGGCGCCGGCCTGGTCGCCGGTAAAGCGGATATAGCTGTTGGCGTAGTTGATTTGCCAGGTGGGTAGTGGCTCCGGTGCAGCCGCTAGCTGGTCTGCTGCTTCGGACGATTCTTCCAGCGCGTCGTCAGTTGGAGCCTCTTCCTTTTCGTACGGAGTCGATATTTCTGGCGTCTCAACCGTGGCCGCCGGCGTGGTCTGCGCCGGCGCTGCCCGCGGGCTGTCGGGGAGACCCAGCTGATAAACACCGCCGCCGATGAGCGCGAGGAACAGAATTACCACCGGTGTAGACGTCATACGAGACATAACTCCGTCGCGATCAACAATCGCGTGTTTGAAGGCGGCCACAATATGGATAACCGCCACGACAAACAACAGCTTGGCGAGCGTGTCGTGTACCTGCTCGAGCCGATCGCTAAGCAGCGGATCCGGGGCTACGAGATCGGGGAGCTGGAACAGGCCAAACCAGCTGACCGAGTAAGCGGTGGCCGAGGACATCAGCCACCCGGTAATCGGCAGCGAGAACAGCAGAAAATACAGCAAGCCGTGGCTGATCTTAGAAGCGCTGATCTGCCAGCCCGCCATCTGGACGGGCAGGGCGGGCGGTGCACGGAAAAAACGCCAGGCCAGCCGAATGACCGCCAGCATCAGGACCGTGATGCCGACCGATTTGTGGTTGGCAAGCAGCGCGAGCACCCGGACGGTGCGGTCCGCATGCTCGGCGTTTTCCGCCAACCGAGCTAGCACATACTGGAGCACGATGAGGCCGGCTACTGCCCAATGCAGCAGCCGGGCGACGCTCGTGTATTGCTGGCTCGGCGCGGACATGACGACTTAGCTGTCGGGGTTACCGTGCAGCTCGACTTCGATGGAAATAGTCACTTCATCACCCACGGCTGGAGTGGCGTAGCTCATGTCCCACTCAGAGCGCATGACCTTGGCGGTCGCGGAGACGCCGACGGTCGGCTTCTTGCTGAAGGGATTGTTGCCGGTTTTGTTGATGGAAGCGTCGAGCACGACGGGCTTGGTGATGCCTTTGATGGTCAAATCACCCATCACCTTGAACTGGTCGTCGCCCAGCGCCTCCATACCGGTGGAGGTGAAGCTGATCGACGGAAACTCGTCGGTGTTGAACAGCTTGTCATCGTTCAGGTGTTCGTCAAATACCTCAACTCGGCTGTTCACGCTCGTTGCGTCGACGGTCACGCTGAGGCTGCTGGCTGCCGGGTTGGCTGCGTCGAGATCCAGATCAACGTCAAAAGAGTCAAAGCCGATCTGAGGATTAGAAAAGCCCAGGTGGCTGTAGGTAAAGGTGATGTAGCCGTGCGTCTTTTCGAGCGTGTACTTGCCAGACGGTACGGTGATATCGGCGTTCGCTGCTGCAGTGAGGGCAAGCGCAGAAGCCGCCAGGGTGCCGCGAATAAATGCTTTCATGGTGACGTTCCTTCCCAGAATTTGATGGTTGAAAGACGGCCGGCAGCTGTCGGTGAGATGGTGCTGCCGTTTACCTTAACTCGAGTGAAGCCGTAAAGCTGTGCCTGCGTCAGCAGAATCTTCGACAGGCTTCGACATGATTTTCAAGCGGCGGTGAATCGGATGTGAAGCCGAACAGATTTGCTGGGTGGAGCGGCGCGAGAACAGGGTAGAGCGTTGCGTATACCGTGAGAAAGTGTGGCTTGAAAGGTTAAGTTCTAACTGAACGAATACTCATACCGACCAGCAAAGCGTATCCGATAAGCCCTGCAGGGCCAGCAATCGGCATGACGCCGCTACCCAAAAATGGGCCCGCTGAGGCAGCGATAAAACCGAAAAACCCTGCGAATGCACCGATTGCTGTAAGCGGTTTAGGGAGAATACTTGCCGACCTCAGAAAATCCGTCAGGAAGATGAAGAACACGCCCAAAAAAGCGATTGCATTTGAAAAGAAAAAGACCGCAAGCGCTTGCTCGTTTGCGAATTCCAATAGAGCCGGCTGATCAGACGCAAGTCCCCCCGCCACAAAATACCCGCCTAATGCCGCACCATACATGCTCAGATTCGCAAGCGAGCCTACACCGAAAAGTCCCCAGCCCGCAGGCGCCGCCTTTTCTGTTGGAAGCATAGTGGCAAGAATTATTCCGCCAGTTGCCATGAAACTGAGCGCGTATGCCTCGATCGTCCAATAGGCTTTGAATAGGGTTTGCCGCGCCACGAAATCAGCACCGCGTTCCGCAAGTGTTGGAACCGACCCATCTTCATTCGGCCCCAAGCCCAGAACGGTCAAAAAGAGTGTGATCGTCACGATCAGTACAAAACACCCAATCGCCACCAAATATCCTGCAGGCTTGAACGTGCTCAAAGTGTCTGTTCCTCTCAGATCATTCCGTGCGCCGACCAGCACTGCGAATACTTATTTCGCTGTATTGCGCCATCTTTGAAAGATACTACTAGCTCGTAAAGAATATGCATTATTGATGCGAGCTTTCGCTTCGATAAATCAAAGTAGCGGCAATCCAGTGAAGCGTAGGCGTCTGCTTTGCGCGATAGCGGACACTCGAGGCTCGTTCTGATCTGACACCGACTGCTAGATCAAATACCGACTACTGCAGATAGTAAAGGCGTTCCCGCTCGTCATTCACTACGATCTCGCGCATCCCGCGCTCGGTCAGTTCGAGCTCGCCCGCATCAACCACCTTAGAAACGCCCAGGTGAGCGGTTGCTGGCGGTAAAAGGAGCCCGCACTTGCTACGGGCTCCTAAAGGGGCTGCTAATCGCCGTTCCCACCGCCTTCGTTGTAATCTTTGGTGGCAAAGCCACTGAAAAAGTTGAAGAAGTTCAGCAGGTCGAACCAGAAAGTTTCTCTTTTCATGATGGATTCCTTGATGTGTGTGTATTGGGTGACCCCAGCATTGGGTGTTGCGGGACCTGTGGATCAGTCCCCGTTTCCGCCGCCTTCGTTGTAATCTTTGGTGGCAAAGCCACTGAAAAAGTTGAAAAAGTTCAGCAGGTCGAACCAGAAGGTCTCTCTTTTCATGATGTGTTCCTTGATAAGTGTGTTTTTGGTGACCCCAGCATTGGGTGATTCAGGACCTGTGGATCAGTCCCCGTTTCCGCCGCCTTCGTTGTAATCTTTGGTGGCGAAGCCACTGAAGAAGTTGAAGAAGTTCAGCAGGTCAAACCAGAAAGTTTCTCTTTTCATTACTCTTTTCCTTTTGGGTTAATCGTCCCCTCGGACGAAGGTGTACCAGCCCATTCCGATGTCGGTGCCAAAGTCGGCGTTGTGCTCGGATTGGGCCTCGAATTGAGGGAATACGTCCTTGTTAACGACGAAGTTGGAACGTCTTCCCTCATTACTGAGTGCCTCCAGCGCCGCTGCGATGCGTCGCGGAGGTACGTTGAGCCGCCCGGCGACCTGCTCGTACATACGGTCTTCCGGGTTGCAGCGAAGGTTGTGATTAACGGTAGACAGGTGCTTGGTGACGTTTCGGAACATCGCCAGCGTGCGTTCCATCATGTCCTCTGGAACAGCGCCAAGCCGCTTGAGCCGAAGATCGCCGTTTTCCAGCACCTCAATGTTGTTGCAGGCCTCGAGGTACTCGATAAGGGCTTTGACGGAATAGCCCGTAACTTTGCAGTGTTTGGCCAGCGCCTCGAAGGATCGAATACCGGATACCGGAAGATCCATCGGGCCCGACTCGTTTCGCCATCGCTCACCGCGCTGCCACTCGTCGAGCACACGAGCGACCGGCGACAGACGCCCGGAGATCGCAGCGGGCTTCTGACGCATATAGGTGCTGACTTTGTCCCGAGTCAGGCCCGTTTGCAGACCGACGTTGGTTGCCGTTGCTCGTTCACCTTCCCGCTCGAGTTTGCGGGCCGCCGCGTCTACCATGGCCTTACGCATGAGCGGTTCGAGGTCGCTGATCTTGACGCCGTGGGCGATAAGAACG
This sequence comes from Pseudomonadota bacterium, assembly GCA_039033415.1. Lineage (NCBI taxonomy): Bacteria > Pseudomonadati > Pseudomonadota > Pseudomonadota bacterium. The sequence goes on from JBCCCR010000037.1 coordinate 69,586, forward strand.
TCCGCAAGTTCGGTTAGAAGGCTGCACGTGCCCTCGCGCAGTTCGGAAGAGATCTCGTAAAACAGAGGAATTGCTGACATTTTCTACTCCAGATGAAGAAATAAATTCAATTTGGAGGAAAAATAGCATTTTGCTGGAAAAAAATCAGACTTTTCCCTGTAACGGGAAAGAAGTCATATAGTCCATCGTGCCAGGTGGGAGTGGGGTCAAAACTTACCTACCAGGTACGTTTGGGTTGGGACTGACCTCGAACGTTAAAGAGCGGGTGGCGCCCGGAGCCACCCGCTTTTTTTTTGCTTGCCACGCACCGGGAATCTTTGCTGTTATTTCCCCATGAACCGATTGTCTTGCCTGAGTCGCTGGCTCCTGGTGCTTTGTCTTTCCGCAGCAGGGTCTGGTTGTATGGAGCAGTCCGAGCCGCGGGCGACCACGCTCCGGGCAGCCTTCAACGGCAGCACCGACAGCGTCCGGCCTGGGTTCAAACAGTCGCGGTACGCTTCGGCGTTGGTGCTGGCCACCTACGACACGCTCTTCGAATATCGGTATCTATCGCGGCCCCTAGCACTCGTACCTTCGCTAGCCGTTGCGATGCCCGAGGTCTCAGAGGATGGGCGCACCGTGACCGTGCGACTGAGACCCGATGTGAGGTTTCCGGACGACCCAGCGTTTCCAGGCGGGAAAGGTCGGACGGTTTCCGCGGCCGACGTCGCCTACTCGGTACTGCGCCATTTCGATCCGAAGATCAAAGCTCGGCGCAGCGATCTCTGGCGGGATCTCGTTTTGGGGATCAAAGAATGGAAGGGCGACTACGCTGAGCTGCCGGCCGGAATCGAGGTGCTTGATAAGCTGACCATTCGGTTTCAGCTCACGGCTCGATCGCCAAAGTTTCTGCACACCCTGGCCAATCCGGCTTCAGCGATTATTCCGCGCGAGGCTGAGCAGGCTTATGGCGAGGAGCTGGCGCGTCGCACGGTTGGCACCGGTCCTTATCAGCTCGATTCGCTGGACGAAACAGGCGCCGTCCTGGTTCGAAACCCCAACTTTCGAGAACGCCGATTCTCCCTGAAGGAGGCAGGGTTCGACCCGAACGTCCACGATCCGAGAATCGCCGAGCTGGAAGGCCGCCTGCTCCCATTGGTGGATCGCGTCGAGGTGAGCTTTGTCACCGACATGACCAGCCGTTGGTTGGCCTTTAACAACGGTGA
>JBCCCR010000038.1 GCA_039033415.1 Pseudomonadota bacterium
GCCCGAAGGCACGTCCTTCAACCAAGAGGCCGGATAAACGTTTGCAAGGTACCTGTCGCTGCTCATCCCACAATGCTCATCAACGGGAATAGCAATCTAGCGGTTGCCAGGGGAGTCCATAAACTTTTTGTTAGGCACCTGCTGTCCCACATGTTGCGCGACCGCTGAAACTAGCCGCTCTGCAATCTCTTGCCGCAGTGGTTGGGACAGCTTTTCCCGAAGAAGGGATCCTATTTCGACTGTGTGAACCTCTTCACCATTGGCCATGAAAGTCACTCTTGAGTCTTCTTGATTCTCGCCATCGGGCCACCAGCTTCGATACCAATCGATGGTGAGGCTACTTTCATTGAGCCGCGGACAAAACAAGCACATCACAGCAGGGCTATAAGCCGTATGGCTATCGGTGAGGTCCGTGACCTCTACTCCGATTTGAGCAAGCCCCTTAGAAAGAGCATCTACGGCGCCAGCGTCGGAGAGGAAGAGAAATGGCTCATTCATATGACTTGTGCCTAACGATTAAGTTGAGCTGCCGTACTCAGAGGCCTGAGCGCGAAGCGCGCGTGGACTTTCCACGGTCAGCTCCAACGACTTGTTATGCGGGCAGCTAGCGATAAAGGAGCTTTGCATCAGAACCTTATGACCTGAACCTAAACAATGGCTTCGTTTTCGGGGCGATTTCTGGTGACCGTCTCTGCCGGGTAAACAGCAACATTATCCAACCGATGAGATTGAGCCAGGGAATCAAGCCTATAACAAACCAGCCGGAGACATTCAGATCCCTCCGCTTCGCCATCACTGCCAAGGAGATGGAAAAAACCAAACTAGTAAGAGCAACGATTTGGCCGAGCAAAGTGATGTTAACGTCCATTTTTGCTCCAGGTGAACCGCATAACGACTAGGCTCAGCTGCCGGCGCAGCCGGTCAGCTGCAGCAATATGTTATGCGCGCACATAGCTTAAACACGCGGCACTAACCCGGACTAACCGCTTACGAAAGGCCTCGGATTTGCTACCCACCGGACTCTTACGCTCCTGGTGCCGTTTCTCGAATGCACAGCAAAATTACCCAGCCAACAAGATTGGCAGCAGGAACCAAACCCAGAACTGCCCAGCCGGAGACGCTCAGCCCTCTGTGACTGGCCATGAGTCCGAGCAATAGTGAGAAATAGGCACTACTCGCTGCGACGATTTGGACTAGCGTTGTTGAATCGATGTACATATTCCTAAGGACAACCGCATAACGACTAGGCTCAGCTGCCGGCGTAGCCGGTCAGCTGCAGCTTTTTGTTAGCTGTGGCTGGAGATAATTTGTGCGCGTTGTCCATCAGAACCCACCGCCATTTCAATTTCATCTCCAGACTCGGTTACGATTTGGACGAAGGCAGCGCTCGGCCAGTTTCTCCCAAGAAACTGAAAAACCACCTTCGCACTCTTGAATGTATTTGTTTCGCCCTCTGCCGAGAGTATTTCACGGAATTTTGAGCGAAGAGCCTCAGTCGAGAGAACGATTTCTCTAGATGGATTTTCCAGGTCTGGTTCGAATCCAGGCCGCAACAGATTAACCGCGATGTATTTTAGGCCCAAAGGCTTACACACTTCTCCTAATCGAGGATGCACGTAGCACAACCCGGACTGTGCATGATGCGCGAGGCTTTGGGCCACACTTCGCAATCGTTTTTTGCTCATAACAGCTAACGACTAGGCTCAGCTGCCGGCGAAGCCGGTCAGCTGCAGTCTTTTGTTAGGCGTACTCACCCAGGTTTCTCGGCAGATTGAAATTGATCCGCGATCCAAAGTACTCCGCACGAAGACTTGCAAAACACTAAGATACCGCAACTCATTTTCTCAGGTGTAACCTTTCGCCAACGGCTGAGGTACGAGGTACCACCGATAAAACGAAACTCACCATTCGTATAGTACTGAGTGGCCGCCGAGCCAGACTGACTGAGGAAAGAATCCACGATTTCGTTGGCTGTTGCCTCTGCAACAAGCGGATCATCAGCGGCAAGGCTACACGCAATGACACGGCACCCAATCCACTTTGCTTCCTCCTCCGAACAGCCGCGGTAGTTTTCCGAAGACGGGTCGAGGCCAGCTCTTTCCGCTAGAGCAGAAAGCGACATCGGTTCATTGATCCACGAGCAAATGACACGGCCCGCGCCGCGTTTCTCTTCGATTAAGGCTGCCAGGCAATTCGCCTCTCCATTCACGTTATCCGCCTAACGACTATGCTCAGCTGCCGCCGTAGGCGGTCAGCTGCAGCTTTTTGTTATGCCCGGGAAAGCGTAGTTTTGCGCTCTCAGGTTGGGCAAGCGGCAGAATACGCCTGTTTCCTTGGCTAGCCATTCGACCGTCCCGAAGCCCGCTTTGAACCTGCCAAAAGAACACCTAATGCCACCAGCAAATTGATGGGTGGAAAGACTCCCGCGACGGCGATCCATGGACTCAGACCTTTCCGCTTAGCCATAACCCAAATAAACACGGGCAGGACCAAGACCGAAACTGCTAACAACTGCCATATGGAAATGCCGCCCACTTATCAATTGCTCTCCATCGCGAACCGCCGCATAACTACAAGTAGTGGGACTAATTTCCCGGTATGAGCGGAATTGTGGCGTGATTTCGCGTTTGTGGTCAACGAAAACACGGTTTGTGGGCTGGTACGGTGAGTTGGTTTGGTTTGATATATGGAACATATGGGGAAGCTGAGTTAAGAACTGCTTTTAGGTCTCTGATTTGAATAGCGATTTTTCATCGCTTTCTGAGTTGCTTCGTGGCATTTCTAAAGAGATCAGCGTCCGGGGCTACAGCTACCGTACCGAGCAGGCGTATACCGGTTGGGTGCGGCGATTCGTGTTCTTTCATCACCGGACTCACCCGGCGAAGCTTGGCAAGACCTCTGTTGAGTCCTTTCTGTCGTATTTGGCTACCGACCTGAAGGTAGCTCCCTCCACCCAGAATCAGGCGCTGAACGCCCTGCTCTTTCTCTATCGGCATGTGCTGAAGATGGAGATGCCTCAGCTCGATGACGTTGCCAGGTCGAAGCGGGCTCGGAAACTGCCTGTGGTACTAACCCGCCGAGAAGTCTCGCTGGTCATGGACTGCCTGCACGGCTGGCACTGGCTCGTCGTTGCGCTCCTCTATGGTGCCGGACTGCGGGTGATGGAAGCGCTGCGCCTTCGCGTAAAGGACATCGATTTTGACAAGCGAACGGTCACGGTACGCGAGGGCAAAGGGAACAAAGATCGCGTAACCATGTTGCCCGAAGAGGTTACGCCACCACTGCGGAATCACCTTAAGTCGGTGAGAATCACCCACAACGAAGACCTAAAAAAGGGTTTTGGCGACGTGGTGCTGCCGCATGCGCTGGCGCGCAAGTACCCCGATGCCGCCACGAACTGGTCCTGGCAATGGGTCTTTCCTGCGCCGCACCGATCCATGGACCCGCGCACAGGTCAGTTTGCCCGGCATCATCTATCCCAGGCGGCGGTGAACAAGCACCTGGCGCAGGCACGGCGCCGCTGCGGCATCAACAAACACGTCACCTGCCACACGTTTCGCCATTCGTTTGCCACGCACTTGCTGGAAGACGGCTACGACATCCGCACCGTGCAGGAGCTTTTGGGGCATAAAGACGTGTCCACCACCATGATCTACACGCACGTGCTGAATCGCGGTGGACGCGGCGTCATCAGCCCGTTGGACCGATGACTCCGCTTTCGCATTTTGGTTTGGCGAGCGGGAGGGGTTGCCGCTCGCGTTGTCTAAATCGTTCGAGTTGCGACCGCCGGCGGCACTGACGCCGCTCTGCGGGCCGGGCCCAGCACGGCGACCTGGCCCACAATCAGCAGCAGCACCATGGCGACCGGCACGAGGTACCAGCCGAGCGGTGTCAGGCTGAAGGCTTCGACCATCCACATGTTCAGACCGATCGCCAGCGCGGCTCCGACAACCACGCCTATGGCGCTGATCAGAAAGTTTTCGGTCATGAAGTACCGCAGGATCGCCGGCTTGCTTGCGCCCAGCGCCCGGCGCGTGCCGATCTGGCGCGTGCGCCTGCTGACGCTGAAGCTGGCCAGCCCCACAATACCGAGAGCCGTGATGGCCGTCAGGAGGCTCACGACAAACATCAGAATACCCACCATGCCGGCGTCACCCTGGTAGCTACGCTCTCGGGTCTCCTCCATGGTGGTCATGCCACGGATGATGCGCTGACGGCTGCGCTCGGCCAGCAGTTCCTCGATCTCGGGCATCAGGCGGTCACGCTCGCCGGGCTCGGTCCGCACGATGTACCGGGTTGAGCCAAACAGCGTGTGCTGAGGCACCAGCATGACGCGCTCAACGCCGTTCCAGCCGTTCCAGGGCGCCTGCATCTGCTTGATGATGCCGGTCACGGTCATGGGCTCGTTGCCGTTGATATAAACGGTGTTGCCCAGGGCTTCCATGAAATCATCGGGGAAGAGCGTCTCGGCCATAGCCTTAGTCAGCAGCACCTTGTCCGGCCACTCCACGCCCTGAGGTTCACGCCAGTTCACGTCTCCGGCGGTAAAGTTCTCGCCGGCGACCAGCTCGAGCCCATAGGTATCCAGCCCGTGTTCGTCGATGAAGTACACGGCCACGCCGCTCGACTCGCTTTCGCTGCCGGGCTCGGTTTGGAGACCCATTGACCAGCCACCGCCTCGCAGCGGTACCGAGTTCGACTGGATCGCGTTCACCACGCCAGGGGTGTTTCGAATGGCGTCGAGGTCCTCCTGGATGGTGACCCGTTCGTTGAAGTCATCCCCAAAGCCGATGCTGGAGAGGTAAAAAATGTTGGCCTCGTCCACACCACTGGGCCGCGCCATCAGACGGCTTCGCTCCTGGATAATCGCCACCGCGTTAACGATGATTGCCAGCGTCACCGCAATCTGCAGCGCGATCAAAATGGCGCCGGTTTTGTTGCGCGTCAGTGCGCGCCAGATCGGTCCAATTTCCATGTCTGTCTCCCTTGCTTACTGCGACTTGAGCTGGCTGGCCGGGGCAATGTTGCACGCTCGCCAGGTGGGATAGAGGCCGGCCAGCAGTGCGGACACAATCGCCAGGCCGATGGCGGTCAGCACCATCACCCAGTCCATTTCCGCCAGGTTGGTGAGGAATTCGCCGAATAAATGCTGCACGCCTTGGAGGCCGAGCCACGTCAGGAAAAGCCCCAAAATGCCTCCGGCCAGTCCGATCATGGCCGACTCGATCAGGTGCTGGGTGAACAGCGTGCCTTTGGTGGCGCCCAGCGCCCGGCGCAGGCCAATGTCACCCGCTTTGCCCAGAAACTTGGCCAGCAGGAGGCCGATGGTGTTGAGCAGGCACACCAGCAGAAACAGCATCGACAGCCACAGCATCACCTGGGCGTCCTCTTCCACCACTTCCTGGTGCTCCATCCACTCCATCACGTTGCGCAGCCGGTTATTAAGAGGCCGGGGGAATCGGCCCAGCGCCTTCTGCTCCTCTGCGTAGGCGTTCAGGAACGACATGTAGGCTTCCTTTTCCTGCTCGTTGCGCAGCTCCGCCCAGAACTGGATCCACACGCACTCGCCGGCCAGGAACGCCTCGAAGCCTTCACCGTCGGGCTCCTTCCAGCAGTTGGTGTTGCCGTTGCGCGACAGCTGGTTTGCTACGCCAACGCTGAAGGGAATGTAGACATCCTCGGGCAGATTGAAGGCACCGTTGGTGACGTCATAAAACTTTGGCACCGGCAGCCACTCGTCGATCACGCCCACCACTCGGAAGTTCATGCCATCCATGGTGACGCGCTTGCCCACCGAGTCCTCGCCGCCAAACACGCGTTCGTTGATCTCGCGGCTGAGCACCACCACCTGCTCCTGCGCGTCGTCGGCCGACTTGTCCCAGCCGGAGCCGTAGAGAAACGGCAGATCGAACATGGGAAAGAAATCGGCGTGCGTGGTGCGAGCATCCACCAGGAACGGGCGTTCGTCTTCGTTGCTGGGCTCCAGCACCAGTCCGCTGCGGTTGCTCGCCACCTGTCGAAACGCCTTGCCGGCCTTCATCAGGTTTGTTGCGTCAATGTAGGTCAGCTGGTCCACCGGCTCGGTGTTTTCGTCAAACCCGTTGGCATCCCAGCTGTCGACCTGCACGTAGAACAGCTGATCCGACTTGTGTGGAATCGGATTACTCGACATCAGATAGTTGACGGTCAGCACCGTCATGCAGGCGCCGATCCCCACCGCGATGGCGGACACCATCAATATGCTCAGGATCGGATTACGGCGGATGCTCAGCCATCCAAGCTTGATGTAGTAGCTGAACATGGCGTTAGGCGGCCGCTTCCGGTGCCGACAGGGTATCGACGCTGGAGTCTTCGCTCACCTGCCCGTCTCGGATATAGATGTTGCGAGTGGCCTGCTCGGCCAGCGACGGGTCGTGGGTCACCATGATGATGGTAGTGCCGCGCTGGTTGATCTCGGTTAGCAGGGCCATCACGCTCGCGGCCATCTGCGTATCCAGATTACCGGTCGGCTCGTCAGCCAGCAGGAATCGTGGTTCACCAGCCAGCGCCCGGGCAATGGCCACGCGCTGCTGCTGGCCGCCGGAAAGCTGTGACGGCAGGTGTTTGGTTCGAGAAGCAAGGCCCACGGTCTCCAGCACGCTCTCGATCCGGCGCTTGCGCTCACCCGCCTTGAAGCCACGGTAGCGCAGCGGGACGTCCACGTTGTCGAAGACGTTCAGGTCCGGAATCAGGTTGAAGCTCTGAAAGATAAACCCGATTTTCTCGTTGCGAACGTTAGATCGCTTAGCGTCACTGAGGCCCGATACGTCAGAGCCGTCGAGTTTGTAGACGCCGCTCTCAAAGGTCTCCAGCAGGCCGGCGATGTTGAGGAAGGTGGTTTTGCCTGATCCGGATGGGCCGGTTACCGCCACAAACTCTCCCTCGGCCACCTCCATGGAGAACGCACGCAGCGCGTGGGTCTCGACGGTGTCGGTGCGGTAGATCTTGGCAACATTCTGCATGCTCAGCATGAGATTTCTCCCTGAAAAACGTTATTGAGTTACAAGTACACTTTCAGCGCCGCGGAACTGGTCGATGCTCGACACCACCACGCGCTCGCCTGGCTTTAGGCCCGCCAGGACTTCCACTTCACTGAGGCTCCGCGCCCCCACTTCAATCGAACGGCGCCGGGCAACATAGTCATCGCCAAGCACGTAGGCCACGCGTCCACCGCCGCTGTCGAGAAACTGACCCCGGCTGAGCGTCAGCACGTCCGGACGCTCCTCGAGCAGAATGCGAGTGGTAAGGCGCTGATTCTGGCGCACGGACGGCGACCGATCGCCGGCAAAGCGAAGCCGCGTCGTGACCTGGTTTTGGATAATCTCCGGCGACACGGCAACCACCGCGGCCGGCCAGGTTTGATTCCCCACCAAAATTTCAGCCGCCATCCCGATACCCAGATCGTCGGCGTAGCTTTCCGGCACCTGCGCCTCCACCTCAAATACCGTTAAGTCGACGACAGTCAGCACGCCAACGTTACGGGCTACGGCCGCTTTTTGTTCGACGAGGAGGTTGCCGACCACGCCGGTGACCGGTGACAGCAGCGAAAGCTCGTCCACCTGCCGCGCGAGATCGTCCACCAGCAGCTTCTGGCCCTCCAGCTCCAGCTCGCGAGTCTGGAGCTCAAACGCGAGCCGCTCTTCGTCCAGCTCCGCATTCGCCACGGCATGGGTGTGCGACAGCTCCGCGTTGCGCAGATCGTCCTGCGCCTTTTCAAAGTCGATGGCGGAGATCGAGTTGATCTTGTAACCCTCGTCCGCCCGCCGCTTCTCCCGGTCGGCGGCCTCTAGCGTGACCGCGGCCAGATCCACGACGCGCTGGTTGTCCAGCGATTTCTGGCGGCTTTCGATGCGCTGGCGCCGCAACGCCACGTCCAGGCGCTGCAGGTTGGCCTGCTCCTGCTGCAGCCGGTTGGTGAGCTCCGGGCTGTCGATCCGCGCGAGCGCTTGGTCTTTCTCAACGCTGGCACCCGCCTCGGTAAGCAGCGTGATGGTCCCGTCTGCCGGGGCAAACACGGTGGGGCTCACCGCGGCCACCACCTGGCCCTGCACCGAGACGTCCCGCACCAGATTGCCCCGACCCACGGTCGCGATCCGGAGCCGGTCGAGCGGTACGGAAACGCTGGAGCCCGCCCAGCGCTGGACAGCCGGCAGGGCTACCCAAAGCAGCGCGATCAGCGCCAGGGCGCCGCCACCGAGCACCACCCATCGCAAAATGGGCTTCTTGGGAGCCACCTGCACATCCTGGGCTGAGGTATCAGCGATCTTCAATTCGGGTAGAGGGTTGGATTTGGCCGCCTGCATCACTGCCTCTCCTTAGTGTTTTTGTTGAACAGCAACTCCCGGCGAGCGCTCGCGCGCGTGCCGGCTGGCGGTGTTGGCAGCGGATCGGTGTTCTTCCAGGCTCGAGCCATGTCCCCTTAGACGCATCCAGCACCGGTTTGGTTACAGGCGCATTTTCGCGACCTGCCAAAATCGGCCAAGTGCCAGATGGCCCAGAGGTTTTTCGCCCGCTGGAAGCCGAAAGAATTCGGGATGAGTCGTTTGAGTTCACGGACGCGGCGTCGCGTAGGCGCCGATCGGTGCGCATGCCCGCCCGTTTACGGAGAGGGCGGGCGAGGCAGCACCGGCGGGCGCCGGTCCATCGTTTTGCCGTCCGCGATCGCCAGCTCTTCAAACAGGAGGCTCGGCACCACAAAGCTCGCTGGCTCCAGCGCCCCCCGCACGCCGGCCAGAAAGTAGCCGCCGCTGGGGAAACGGGGCGTCACGGAATGGACATAATAATCGTCACCAATCGCCTCCAGCCGCCGAAACTCACGCACGGCGAAGCGTTCGATATTGAGGTTACGCACCCGCTCTCGGCGCCCGTCCGGAAACTGACGCCAGGCCACAAGGGCTTCGGGCAGGCGTTCCCCATAATTGAACACGGCCATGCTCTGCATCGATTCGAGCTGGCGCTGGGCCTGCGGGTCGCCGAGCTTCTCCACCACAATGACGTAGTCGGTGCCCGCATCAATGCGAAGTTCCTCCAGCAGCTGCGATCGTTCGTTGGCGTTTGCCGCCACGTTGCTGGTCAATATCAGGTTGCCCGGCATCGGGAAGCCGCCGCGGCTGTTGCCGGTACTCGCGCTGGTGCCGTACATCGGAATCCGGGAGGACAGAATCTGCTTAAGCCGCCCCTCTTCCACCAACACTTTGCGGCTGGCCGCCACGCCCTCGTCATCGACTCGGAACCGGCCAATGAGGGGAAGCGTCTCGAAGGCGTCAAGGGTTGGGTCGTCTACCAGCGTCGCTCCACGAGGCAGGACACGCGACCCAAGCTTGCGGCCAAAGCGCTGGTGGCGGGCCTGCAGATCAGCGATGTAAGGCTGCATCGCCGGCTCGGAAGCAACCATCCGCGGCACCGACTGGAGCTGGCTGGCAAACACTTCGGCAAATAGCGCCGCGGCCGCCTGCCCTTGAAACAGCACCGGGCCAACATACTGATCCAAACGCACCGCGGAACGCGCTTCGGTCAGTCGCTTGCCCATCGCGCGCAGCTGGTCTTTCAGGCGCGCTTTGTCGGGCAGATCGCTCAGCTGGCGCGCCCGGAAATGCTCAAAATCCCAGAGCACGGCGCCGTCGTCAGCCTGAGTTCGAGCGATGGCTCCGATGGTGATGTCTGGCACCTGGCGATGAAACCGGCTGCCCTCAGCGTTCAGATAGCGAATGTCCCGATAGTAGACCCTCAGCCAGACGCTCGACTCATGGAGCTCAGGAAACTCGGCCAGCACCTGCGATAGCTCCGTAGCCAGGCTCCGCGCCTCAGCAAGCTCAATCGCCGGCCGGGGGCTGAGCTCCTCGATCGCCACCACGGGCGCTGCGTAGAAATCGACCAGTTCGTCCCGGTCCACCATCGCCTGCTTGTCGGCGAGCTTAACCGAGTAATCTTCCAGCGCGCGTTTGTACGCGAGATCCGTCGCCAGCCAGAATGACCGGCGCAGCGCCGCGTAGTTGTCGTCGACGGGCAGTCGGAAATTGTTGGGGTTGTAGTAGCGGTGCAGTGAAGAGCCGCGCATGCCAAAGCGCGACACCAGCGACGAGTCCAGGTCGTAGGTGCCAACCCGCACCTGCACGTGGCCGCTGCGGTTATGGCTCTGGTTGTCGCTGGCGATGCTGCCCAGCGTTGCTTTGACGGCCAGCAGATAGCTGTCCTGCAGCCGGTACTCAACGTAGTAAGGCGGCGACTCGTCCGCGAGCTTGAGCTCCTTAATGCTGCGCTCGAGCTCGTCCGCCATGGCCTGGATCAGCGGATCCGCGTCCGGGTCTGAGCGATTGGTGGTTTGCGCGGAAACCGGCGCCGAGACTGAGAGCACCAGCGCCAGCACGCACAATCGGGTCCACCACTCCCTCACGGTGAGTCCTCCGGCGCCGGATTGGGCAGAATCGGCGGGCGCGTCTGCGACCGCGCTTTGCGCTGCACCTCAAGCCGATCCAGCATGACCGAGGGCGCCACCAGCGACACGGGCACCGAGCCCGACTCCGCGCCGCACCAGCCGTGGAACACCTCCGGGTTGTCGGCGCCAAACTGGATGTGGCTCAAGGTCAGCAGCGGCGTTCCGATCACGTCGACGCCGCGCGCCAGCTCCTCCCGACCGTCCGGGTAAACCTTGTAGAGAATCGTGGGGATCACTTTCAGCGCATTAGGGTTCTGCCGATTGACGGTCGTGAAACCGCCGACGGCATCTCGAATGATCAGCCCAAACTCGTTGCCGGACTCACCGATGGCGGCAACAAAGCGCGACTTCAGGGCTTCGTCGGACAGCGGGTTGTCCACCTCCACAAAGAGATTCGACTGCCGCGCCACCGGCGATCGGCCTCTCAGCGCCTCCGCCCGGCCGTGACCGTTGGAGCGGGGAAACCCCTCGATGGGGATCCGCGACATCAGAAAGCCTTCCAGCACCCCGTCGCGCACCACGTCCACGCGCTGCGCCGGCACACCCTCGTCGTCCACCGCGTAGCTTCCCAGCAGCGCTTCACCCTGAAACTCGGTGCGGGTCGGATCAAAGTACACGTTGAAGCCTTTGGGCAGGATCTGCTCACCGAGCTTGCGCTTGAGGGTCTGGGCCCCCTCTTCCCGGCGCAGTCGATGCCCCTCCACCCGGTGGCCCAGCAGCTCGTGAAAAAACACCGCGCTGGCCCTGCCCTCGAGCAGTACCGGGCCGGAATACGCGGTCACGAGCGGCGCCGTACGCAGCGCGTCAGCCTGCGCCAGCAGCTCATCGATGTTGGCCTGCATCGCCTCGTCGCTGGGCAGATCGTCCTCGCTGGCGGCCAGCAGGGTGCGCGTGAGCGGCAGCTCCATGCCGTCATCCGCTTTCACCATCACCTGGAGGGTCACGCGAAAGACGCCGCTGCTTTTGCGCAGCCGAGTGCCCTCGCTGTTAACCAGTCGCAACGTGCTGCGCGTATGGCTGAGCGTGACCCGTCCGACCAGCAGATCTTCGCTGCCCGCAAACCGGGCCGAGTAGCGCCGCAGCCTGTCCTGCCAGAGCCAGGCGGTAAAGGTGTCTTCCGCCTCAGGCTCCAGCAACACCACCGGGTCCTGGCGAGAGAAGTCCGCTGAGCGATCCTCTTCCGCCACTTTGACGGTCAGGTTGCTGGTGACCTTGGCCATGTGATCGAGCGCCTGCTGGTAGACGCGGTCGGTAGCCTGCCAGAGGAGCTGGCGAACGGGCTCCGGATCGTCGGTCAGCGGCAGCGCCTGCCAGTTGTTGCGGTAGTTCACGCCCCAGCGCTGGCCGTCGCTGCGCAGGGCGTGGGTGTTGTCCAGCTCGTAGTCGCCCACCCGCGCCTCCACGTAGAGACGTCGCCAGCGCTGCTGACTGTCTCTCTCCAACGCGCCGAAGCTGGCGCTCACCACCTGGTTCTGGATGTCGGCGACACGGTAGGAGAGGAAGTAAGCGGGCGGATCGCCGTCGGCCATGCTGGTCATGTAGCGCTTCAGCTCGCCGTCCAGCAGATCAACCAGCGGATCGTCAGCGGCGAAGGCCGCCGGCAGCAGCGCCTGCGCGATCAACGCCACAACCAGCAAACGGCGGCACCCCGTCGCAACCGGCGAGCGTCGCCAAGCCCTTATCATGAGGAACGTCCGTCGAGCCAGCATCCCGATAGATTAACGAAAATGCGATTCAGATTGGGGAATCGGCGATAATGGGGCATGAGCCATGATAATTCTGTCCGCGTGGGGTTTGTCAGCCTGGGATGCCCCAAGGCGCTGGTCGATTCCGAGCGCATCCTTACCCAGCTTCGAACCGACGGTTACGACATAGTTCCGGAGTATCAGCAGGCGGACCTCGTTGTCGTGAACACCTGCGGCTTTATCGACAGCGCCAAGGCGGAGTCGCTGGCCACCATCGGCGAGGCGCTCGAAGAAAATGGCCGGGTGCTGGTCACGGGCTGCATGGGCGCCAACGAGCGCGACATCCTGGACGTGCATCCCAAAGTGCTCGGCGTCTCTGGGCCACAGCAGTATGACGCGGTGGTGAGCTCGGTCCACGAGCACCTGCCGCCGCCCGATTCGCTGCCGTTTGAGTCGCTGGTTCCCCGTCAGGGCATCAAGCTGACGCCCAGGCATTACGCGTACCTGAAAATTTCCGAAGGCTGCAACCACAAGTGCAGCTTCTGCATTATCCCGGACATGCGCGGCCGCCTGGTGAGCCGGCCAATCAACGAGGTGCTGGCCGAGGCAAGGCGCCTGAGCGCAGCAGGCGTGCGGGAACTGCTGGTCATCGCCCAGGATACGAGCGCCTACGGCGTCGACATCAAATATGCGGAGAGCTCGTTTGCCGGCCAGACGTGGCGAACCAACCTGGAGGACCTGTGCCGGGCTTTAGGCGAAATCGGCATTTGGGTCAGGCTGCACTACGTGTACCCCTATCCCCACGTGGACCGGGTGATTCCGCTGATGGCGGACGGGAAAATCCTGCCCTACCTTGACGTACCGCTGCAGCACGGCAGCCCCGAGGTGCTCAAAGCAATGCGGCGCCCGGCGGCGGCCCACAACACGCTGGAGCGGCTCGAGCGCTGGCGCGAGATCTGCCCGGAGATCGCCGTGCGCAGCACGTTCATCGTGGGTTTTCCCGGCGAGACCGAAGCGCAGTTCGAAACGCTGCTCGATTTTCTTGAGGCCGCGCAGCTCGATCGGGTGGGCTGCTTCCAGTACAGCCCGGTGGAAGGCGCGCGGGCCAACGCGCTTGACGGCGCCGTGCCGGAGGCGATCAAGCAGGAACGCTTTGACCGCTTTATGGCCGTGGCCCAGGACATCAGCCGACGCAAGCTGGCGGCCCGTGTCGGCAAAACGGAAACGGTTCTCATCGATGAGCTGGCCGGCGATACCGCGGTGGCACGGAGCTACTCCGATGCGCCCGAGATCGACGGCGTAGTGCAGGTCAGCAACGCCGGCGCCCTGCGGTTGGGCGGCTTTGCCAAGGTCACCATCACCGGCGCCGACAACTACGATCTGTTTGCCGAGGCGGTCAGCTGAATCCGGAAAGTGAACTGCTGCTGCGTTCGCGCGGCCGCCTGACAAACCCTGCTGAGACCCTGTGGATCAACCCGCCGGCAGACGGATTCTGGCAGCCCTTTGAGGCCAGCCAGGCGCTCACCTTTCATCACGGCGAGGCGGCTTTGCTGGCAGACCACCTGACGGTCAGCACCGAGCCCGTGCCCCGACCGGCCCGGCACGTTGTGCTTTACCTGCCTAAATCGAAGGCCCGCCTGACGCTGATGGTTGAGCTGGCGGCAGCCGGGCTGGCCGCGGGCGGCAAGCTGTGGCTGGTCGGCGCCAAGAAGGCCGGCGCGCCGTCAGCCGGCAAGCAGCTCAACGCGCATTTTGGATCGGTGCAAAAGCTTGATGCCGCCCGGCACTGCATGCTGTTTGAAGCGAGCGATGCTTTAGCCGGCCCGGACTTCGACATTGACCATCACTGGCAATCCTTTGACGGCCCTGACCTGAAGCTTGCCAGCCTGCCCGGCGTGTTCAGCCACGGCCGGCTGGACGACGCCAGCGCCATGCTGATTGAGAGCCTGCCGTCGCAGATGCCGGGGACCTGCCTGGATTTTGGCTGCGGCTGCGGCGTTTTGAGCGCGGTCGCCGCCCGCCGCGGCGCCACCGTGACAGCGATCGACTCCGATGAGCTGGCCGTGCGCTCCACCCGACGGACGCTGGCCGAGAACTGCCTGCAGGGTTCGGTGCTTGGCGCAACGCAGCTGCCGCGGCCCGATGAACCGCTTCAATGGGTGATCAGCAACCCGCCGTTTCACCAGGGCCTGAACACCGATCTCAACGCCACCCACCAAATGCTCAACGACGCCGCGGCAAGCCTTTCGAGAGACGGTGAGCTGTGGCTCGTGGCCAACCGGTTTCTGGATTACCCCAAACGTCTGGCGGCTTTGTTTGATGTCGTTGACGAGCCGGCCGGCGACCGCTCGTTTCGCGTGCTCAGGGCAAGGCGTCCGAAATCTCATCCGCGTTAGGCGGGATTGGCACATCCCCGGTTGCCACCACCCGATTGCGGCCCTGCCGCTTGGCCTCGTACATGGCCTTGTCGGCGATCCGCACCAGATCGCGGTAGGTGCGACCATCCCCTGCCCGCAGGCTGGCAACGCCGATGCTGGCAGTGACGCCAAACGCCTGGTCCTCGCTCACCACCTTGAGCATTTCGATGCGCTCGCGTAGTCCCTCGGCGAGCGGCCAGATCTCGTCCGGCGCAATATCCGGCAGCAGCACAAAAAACTCTTCACCGCCGAACCGGGCCAGGATGCCGGGATAGTCCAGCAGCTGCTCTTCCATCGCTCGCGCCACCTGGCGCAGACAGTCGTCGCCCGCCATATGTCCACGCTGATCGTTCACCTGCTTAAACTGATCCAGGTCCACGACAATCAGCGTGAGCGGCCGGCCGTGATCGATGGCCTCCGCCCACAGGCGTGTCAGCGACAAATCTAGATGCCGGCGGTTGTAGACACCCGTCAGCCCGTCGCGCTGGCTCGACTGCTCAAGCACCCGATTAGCGGTCTCCAGGCGGGTTAACGCGTCGTTCAGCTCAGCCGTCCGCTCGCCCACGCGTTGTTCCATCTCGGAGCGTGCCTCAGCCTCCATGCGTCGGTTTTCTTCCTGCAGCAGCCGGAAGCGGTAGGCGAGCGCAAACGACAGCAGCACCATCTCGGCGGCTGAACCGATCTGCATCCCGTAGGTCGTCACAAACGTGCGCGGCATGAAGCCAAACGATACGCCGGCGTAGGCCAGCATGCCGGCAATGAGCAGCCCCCAGGCGAGCAGGAAGTAGCGCGCCGGCCGATAGCCCTGCGACCAGGCGCGCACGCCGCTGGCCAGCACCGCCACCGCTGAGACAAAGACCATGCCGGTCGCAACCTGCACCAGGTAACGATAAGACACCACAAAAGCCGCGATGGAAATGAGCGCCAGCACCACCATCAGCAGCAAACACACCTGGTCGAGCCGCGGCGCCGAGGTTCGCAGCGTGAGAAAGCTGCGGCAGAACTGCAGCATTGCCATTTGCGCCAGCGGCAGCATGAGCAGAATCGCGAGGTTGGCCACCTGCGGATCGCCCGGCCAGAAAAACTGAAAACTGAGCCCGTTTAGCGAAAGCTGGAGCAGACCGAAGCTGGCCACGTAGAGCACGTAGTACAGAAACGTGGTGTCCTTAAGCGTCAGAAACAGCAGCAGGTTGTAGGCGGCCAGCGCTAGGAGCACGCCGTAAAGCAATCCCATCCCCAGCTGGCCTAGATAGTTGATCTCCGCCAGCGCCAGCGGCGTCACCAGCCGAAGCGGCACCTGGACGGAGCTTTCGCTGGACACCCGCAGGGCGAGCTTCACGGTCTCTCCGGCCGGTACGGTGACGGGGAAAGAAAAATGGCGATGCGCAAAGTAGCGTCGATCAAACGGCTCCCGATCGCCGCCCGTCAATTGCTGGACCGCGCCCGACGCCGTTTCAAGGTACAGATCCAGGTGGTCCAGCAACGGGTATTCCAGCAGCAGGATCCACTCCGACTGCGGATGGGTGCGGTTGCGAATTTCGCCGACAAACCAAAAGGCCTGTGTGGAAAAGCCGTAGTTGTCGAGCGGCGCAAGCGGTTGGAAAAGCTCGGACGACAGGGCGAGCACCTGGTCTCGGGACAGCGCGGGATCCACCGCCACATAGCGCAGCGATGTCGACAGCTCGAAGTTGTTGACCCCCGGTTCCAGGTCGATGGCGGCCGCCGTGCTGATCAGCAGCAGCAGCGCCGTCAGCAGCCCTGCTTTCATGGTTCTTGTCCCAGGCTACGGCGGCAGCCCGCGGGCGAGCTGGCATCGCATCCGAATTAACCCCACCGATGACCATAGCACGAAACTCGTCGTGCATCGGGTGGGGCAGCCTAGGTCAGCCTGGCTCCCTCGGGCGTGACGAATACCGGGTCCGGCCATCCCTGGCGGGCCCGGTGTCGATCAACTTCGGATCAGCCCCCGAGACCGGGACCGAGCAGCGCCAGGGTCAACAAAGCCCAAGCGCTCGAAAAAAGCACGGGTTCCGCTCGCTCCGCGTGAGCCAATAGGCTCGCCGCTCCAACCAAATAGGCGATGGCGACGAGCACGGGCGCGCCTGGGAGCGCCGCGACGCTCAGGGCGACCATCATCACACCCACGCCTGCGTGCAGCAGCGCTGCCCAGCCACGCGACCGGTCCAACGCCAGCCAGAGCTGGATCACGCCAAAGCCAGCTGCCAGCGCGGCGAGCACCCGAAGCTGCTCCCCGCCGCTCAGCAGGGTCGAGGCGGCCAGGGCGGTGACGCCGAGCGCGATGCCGGTCGTCATCGAGCACAACGCGCGGCAAACGCTGCCGCTCAGGAAGTTGCCGAAGCGGCGTGGCGCCGAACGCCCACCGTTGGCGCTGGCAGACGGCGCGGCCGGGTTGCCGCCGATCACTTTTTGCATTGCTGACATGATCTATGCCTCCTAAGTTACCTACTGAAAAGTAAGTATTAACTCGAAATTTTACCGTTTTGGCACACTTAGCTAGATGTCTACACCCGCCGCTGGCTGATCCGACCGACTTCGGTACAGCTCCTGGCGAAACTGTCCGGCAATCTTCTCCACCAGATTCTGGCCTTCCAGCCGCGACTGCTGCCGGGCGCCTGACATGGCTGCCACCAGCAGCTGCGCCTTGTCGGCGGCCTCGCCGACAAACCGGAACTCGCCGCTCTCGCGGCCCTCTTCCAGCACCTCGGTGAGAAACTTCACCACGCCCTGCCAAAATCGGGACAGCGCGTCGCGGACTTCCGTCGACAGACCTTCCCAGCTGGTGGTGAGCGTGCTCACCGGGCACAGCCGAAGCGAACTACCGTAGTGAGTCTCGTAGGCAAAATAACCCTCGAGCTGCTCGCGCGGCGCCAGCGTCGCCCGGGCTTGCCTCATCTGCTCTTCCATCTCGGCGGCAAAGTCTTCCACCAGGGCCAACCCAAGGTCCGCCTTGCTGGGGAAGTGATAGTGCACCGCCGCGTTCTTGATGCCGAGAAAACCGCTGATGTCGCGATAGCTGAAGCCCTCAAACCCTCGCTCAGTCAGTAGAGACCGGGCGCGATCAATGATCTGTTCTCGGGCGTTGCTTAAGCGTGGCATCTGGCCTCTCGCATTAACTTACGTGTTAGTAAGTTTACCGAAATGACCCAAAGATGCAAGTCCAACAAAAGGGCAACAACCTCGGGCGAGGGCCCGCGCGCCGCTCAGCGAATGAGCGATCCGCGATATTGGTAAATGATCAGCAGCAAGAGCGCGGCGCTCCCCAGCGCACCGGCAAACGCAAAACCGCTGAGCAGCGGCAGCGGCATCACAAACGCCGCCACGATGGCCACCAGCACGCCCATGAGCGCCTCGCCGGTAATGAGTCCGGACGCAATCAGCAGACCTTTACCCTGCCCGGCACTGCGCTCCGCTTCCGGCAGGTGCCGGGCTTTCTGCGCCACGCGGTGGGCGAGCAGCCCCCCGATAAAAATGGGCACCGACAGCCCGAGCGGCAGGTAGACGCCAACGGCTACGGCGAGCACCGGGAAACGGAAGGACGACCCCCGCTTCTCCTGGATCTTGTCCAGCACAATCAGCACCACCGCCAGACCAAAGCCCATAAAGATGAAGTTCCACTCGATACCACCCCCGAAGATCCCGGTGGCAAGCGCCTGCATCAGGCCGGCCTGGGGCGCCGCCAGCGGCTGTGCGTCAGGGTTGATCGGGCTGGGCCGGCCGATCCCATAACCCTGATCGAGCACGCCCAGCACAAACGGAATCACCATCGCGGCGGCAATCACGCCAACCACCTGAAACACCTGCTGGCGCCAGGGAGTGGCGCCCAGAATATGACCGCACTTGAGGTCCTGCATGTTGTCACCGGCGATGGCCGCTGCCGAGCAGATCAGCCCGGCCAGATAGATCACCGCGATGGGACCGAGCGTTGCTGCGACGCCGTCGCTGCCCATGAGCTGAAGGAGAATGAGGGCTGAGACAATTACGGTGGCGATGGTGACGCCCGAGATCGGGTTGTTGGAGCTGCCGACCAGGCCCGCCATGTAGCCGGCAACCGATGCAAAGATAAAGCCGAAGATCAGCATCAGCGCGGTCATGACGCTGGCGATCAACACGCGATCTGGATAGTCGCCCAGCGCCAGGTAAAACACCCCGAACAGCGGCACCACCGCCAGCAGCGCGACCGTCGCCACGTAGTTGATCGGCGTGTCGTACTCGGTGCGCAGCAGGCCGCTGCCTCCGTCCCCAGCCGATCGATAGGCCGCCAGGCTGGCTTTGACGCCGCTGGCGAGCGGCCCCAGCAGGCTGATCAGCGACCACACGCCGCCGATCATCATCGCGCCGACGCCAATCCGCCGACAGTCCTGCCATGACTGGCCAGCGAGCGCGCCCCACTGGCTCGCCGTGAGCGTCGACCAGTCGATGGCCGGATCGATGCCCGTCGCTGCGAGAATCGACGCTGAATTAAACGCCCAGTTGAGCGGTACACCAATCAGCGTACCGATGGCGCCGCCGAGAAAAACCAGGACGGCGATGTTGAGGCCAACGATATAGCCAACACCTGCCAGCGCCGGGCTCAGGGTCACGTCACCGGTGAACAGATAGTTGCCTCCGAACCACGCGCGCGTTGCCGCCACGCCGCCGGCCAGCAGGCCGACGCCGGACTCCAGCAGCTTGAACACCGCGCCAAGCCCGGCCGCCTTCAGGAGCAGGCCAAAGCTCCGGCGGGCCGTGTCGTCCGCGCGGTACTCCGGGTGATCGCGGTCGGTCTCGATGCCGCCGGTTTTGAGCACCTCGGCGGTGGCTACGCCCTCGGGGAACTTCAGGCGGGCCTCAACGATCAGCGCGCGACGCAGCGGGACGGTAAAGGCAACGCCCAAGATGCCGCCGAGTACCGCAATGGCCACCATCGGCCCGTACTCGTAGCCCGACCAGGCGTTCATCATGACCAGCGCGGGGATCGTAAAGATGATGCCGGCCACTAGCGACTCGCCGGCGGACGCGGCGGTCTGCACCATGTTGTTCTCTAGCACCGTGGAGCGCCGGAACAGCCGCAGCACGCCCATCGACGCCGCGGCCGCCGGGATGGAGGCCGACACGGTCAGACCCACCAGCAGCCCGATGTAGGCGTTGGCCGCGGCCAGCAGCATCGACAGCACCGCGCCGAGCACAAACGCTTTCAGCGTAAATTCAACCAGACTTCGCTCGGGCGCCACCAGCGGCGCGGGTAACGGGGGCATTTGGCTCATGAAGAATGAATCGGGAAACGGAATGGCGCGAATGGTAGCAGACCGTCCTCTCCGCCCCTCGATTCTGTGATCGGGTCCACAGTTGGCGCCGGATTATGCTTAAGCCATCCGCTGACAAGCGATGAACCGGTCATTACACTAGAACGCTTGTAGCCCAGGAACTATCGCCATGCATGTCAGTTGGAAGCGCGCCGCTTTTGCCGCGGCGTTTTTGGTCCTGCCGCTCAGCGGCTGGGCCCAGACCACCATCACCCTCGAGCCGAGCCGCGATACCTCGCTGTTTGCCGAACCGGGGCTCGACCTGAGCAACGCTCTGGGGCCTCACCTGTACGCCGGCCAAACCAACAACGGTGACAACCGCCGCGCCCTGCTGGCCTTTGACTTCAGCAGCATTCCGGTGGGTTCAACCATCAACAGCGCTACGCTGACGCTGACCCAGTCCATGGCCGCGCCGGGGAGCACGGTCCGAACGTTTACCCTGCACCGCGTGAACGGCAGCTGGGGGGAAGGCACCTCAAATGCGGGTTCCCCCGGCGGTACCGGCGACTCAGCCACCGCGGGTGACGCCACCTGGACGGAGCGCATTTTTGGTTCGCAGTCGTGGCTCTCCCCCGGCGGTGACTTTGTTGCGACGCCCAGCTCCACCTCCGATATTCTGAGCCTCGGCGGGCCCTATGATTTTACGGGCCTGGCGAGCGATGTGCAGGCATGGGTTGGTGGGTCCGCCGTCAACGACGGCTGGATTTTGCTGGGCGAAGAGGACGACATCCGAACCGCGTACCGGTTCGAGTCGCGGGAAAACCCGACCGCCACGGCGGTACCTCAGCTTGCCGTGACGTTCGCCGCGCCGGTGACCGGCGGCGGCGGCGCGGGATCGGGCAACCCGACCGCAGTGCCCGGCCCGGGGCCGGTCGCCATCGTGCTGCTGATCCTGGCGATGGTGCTCGTCAGCCGACGCTGGTTCTAAGCCAGAAACGTTGAGTCAACGGACCGGGCGCCCGCTGGGGCGCCCGGTTTTTTTTGCCCGGCCGGCTAGCTTGTTTTCTAGAGCAGGTGCTGTTCAAAAAACAGCACCACCGCCTGCCGATAGATATCCTGGTTAGGCTTGCGGGCGTAGCCGTGACCCTCGTCCAGCGCGTTCATGTACCAAACCTTGGGACCCTGCTGACGCACGGCGGCCACTACCTGCTCCGCCTCGGTCACGGGCACCCGTGGGTCGTTTTCACCCTGCACCACAAACAGCGGCACCCGAATCTTCTCGGTGTTGTTGAGCGGGCTGATGCGGTTGAGAAATTCCCGCATCTCCGGGATACGCTCGTCCCCGTATTCGGGGCGCCGCAGATCCCGTCGATACGCCTGGGTGTTTTCCAGGAAGGTGACAAAGCTGCTGATACCGACCACATCGACGGCCGCCCGCAGTCGGTCTGAATAGTGCACCGCGCTTGCCAGCACCATGTAACCGCCGTAGCTGCCGCCGATGACTGCGACCCGGTCGGCGTCCAGGTCGGGCTGGGTGCCAATCCAGTCAAGCAGCGCGCCGATATCCCGGACGGAGTCCTCACGCTTGTAGCCGTTGTCCAGCGACAGATAGTCTTTGCCGTAACCCGCTGAGCCGCGAACGTTCGGTGCGATCACCGCCGCGCCGAGGCGATCGATCCAGAGTTGATAGGTGCTGCGGAAGGAGGGCCGGAACTGTCCTTCCGGACCGCCGTGAATGTTGATGATCACCGGGTGAGGCCCGCGGCTCCGCGGCTTGTAAACAAACGCGGGAACCGTGCGCTTCTTGCCGTCCACCTCATCAAACGTGGGAAAGCGGACCAGCTCGGGCACCGAAAATTTGTCCGTGTCCATACCGCCGACCTCGCTGTAGGTCCAGCGGGTGACCTCACCGCGTTCCAGCGGCGAGTCTTTGAGCGCCAGCACAAAGGTATCGCTGGGCGACTGGGGCGTGTTCAGGGTCATGGCCAGCGCACTGCCGTCCGGGCTGAAGCTCAGGCCGCCGACGATGCCCACCGGCAGCCCTTCAACCCGCCGATAGGTTTGGGTTGCCGGGTCGAGCAGATAGAGTTTGGCAAAGCCTTCCTCGTTGACCACAAATGCGCCGCGGGTTTTGTCGTCGCTCAGTGTCATGCCCGTCACGTCCCACGGAATGTCTTCCGTGATGATGCGGGCGGTCGCACCAGGCTCCAGCGTTTTATAGGCCAGGCGAGCAAACTGACTGCCCACGTCGGTCAGGTAGTAGATCCCACGCCCGCCGCGATCAAAGTCCGCAGCCAGATGCCGGCCGGCAACGTCGGGATTGCCTCCGGCGACCGTCTGCTTTTCACCGCTCGCCAGATCCACCAGGTAGATGCTCGAGCTGGTCGCCGACACATACTGCTGGACCAGCAGCTGCTCACCCTCAGGGCTGAAGGCCGCGGGTCCCCACCAGGCACCGTCGGGGGCTTCCAGCGCCACCTTGGCGCTGGCCGGCTGATCAAACGGCATCACCCAGATATCGTTCGACCGCCCGTTGCGACGGGTGCTTTGAAAAGCCATCAGCTCGCCCTTGTCATCCCAGAGCACTGAACCGTTGCGCGACTCACCGTCGCTGACCATCTGGCTTTTGCCGGTTGCCGGGTCGAACAGGTACAGCTGGTCAAACTCGCTGCCGCCGGTATCCATCAGGAAGCTGATCAGGTCCCCGCCGGGCTGACGCTGTACGCCGGAGACGGGCTCGGAGAAAAAGGTGAGCTGCTGTCGGGCGCCGCCCGGCATCGCTACCCGGTGCAGCTGGCCGGTGTCGCCGAAGCGCGTTGTGATATAGAGCGACTGGCCGTCACGCGCCCAGGCCCGGAACGCACCGGACCGTACGTTTTCATAGCGGTTCAGATCCTGGGCCAGCGAAGCGGGAATGTCCGGAATATCCGACAAGATCAGGTTCCCGTTGTTGAGCGTTCGTTCCGGAACCTCGTCAGCAGCGCCGGGCGCTACTCCCAGCACAAGCGCCAGCAAAGGGGTCAGCAAAAACCAATTTTTCATGGATGAATCTCCATCGATCCGGTGTGTATAAACGGTAGAAATGTGCCGCGGGACCAAGGCCGCGCTGGGGTGTTAGCTCACCGGGACTCCGGTGCCCTCAAGGCCGCAGTAGCCTAGCGGATTCTTGCTCAGATACTGCTGATGGTATTCCTCGGCATAGTAAAAGCCCGGTGAAAGCTCAATCTGCGTCGTGATGCTGCCGAAGCCCGCGTCAGCCAGCTGCTCAGCGTAGCGATCCCGAGAGTCCCTCGCGACCTGCAGGTGCCCGTCGAGCGCGGCAAAAATCGCCGACCGGTATTGGGTGCCGATATCGGTCCCCTGACGCATGCCCTGCGTCGGGTCGTGAGCCTCCCAAAACACCGAGAGCAGGTCCCCGAAGGCGATCACCTCGGGGAAGTAAACCACCTGAACCACCTCTACGTGGCCAGTCAGGCCAGTACAAACCTCTTGGTAGCTCGGGTTGGGCGTAAAGCCACCCGCGTAGCCCACCTGCGTTGAGTAGACGCCATCAAGCTCCCAGAACCGGCGCTCCGCTCCCCAGAAACAACCCATGCCGAAGACCGCAAGCTCCGAACCGTCAGGAAAGGGAGCCGCCATCTTGGCGCCTGAGACGTGATGGGCCGCAGGCGCCCGCATCGGGTCGTCGCGGCCGGGCAGCGCCTCGTCTCGTTGCGGCATCTGGGTGTTTTTCATCGTCTTTTGCGTGCGTGGTGAAGCGAACTACGACACGGAGCATACTTTGCCACAGGCGCCCCCTCAACCGCTGGCCGCCGCCGCCCGGGACCTTTATGATCCGCTCAATGGATATCACCATGCCCGATCCGCACGCCATAGCGGTACTGGCGTTGACCGGATTGGCGCTCATACTTTTCACCCGCGAAAACATTCCGCTGGAGACCACCAGCCTGTTTGTGCTTGTGGTGCTGGCGCTGGGTTTTCGGCTGTTCCCCTACGAGTCGTTGGAGGGCCGGCTGGAGGTTACGGACTTTTTCCACGGCTTCGGGCATAAAGCGCTGGTGGCGGTCTGCGCCCTGATGATTGTGGGCAATGGGCTGGTTCGCACCGGCGCGCTGGAGCCGGTCGGTCGCTGGCTGGCGAAGCTTTGGCGGCGGGGACCGCTGATATCCCTGCTCGCAACGCTGGTGATTACCGCCACGCTGAGTGCCTTTATCAACAACACTCCCATCGTGGTGCTGATGCTGCCAATCCTGATTGGCGTGGCGGTGCGCACGAACGCGTCTCCCACCGCCACGCTCCTGCCCATGGGGCTCGCGAGCCTGCTGGGCGGGATGTCCACGACCATCGGCACCTCCACCAACCTCCTGGTGGTCTCGGTGGCCGAGGACATGGGCGTGGCGCCGTTTGCCATGTTCGACTTTATTGTGATCGCCGGGCTGGCCGGTCTAGTGGCGATTGTCTACCTCTGGCTGGTTGCGCCTCGGTTGGTGCCACCGCGGCAGGCGCCGCTGGAAAACGTGTCATCGCGCGTGTTCACCGCCCAGCTGGTGCTGGACGAAGACAGTCCGGTGGTCGGCCAGACGCTGACTCAGGCGGTGGAGCGTACTGAGGGGGCGCTGAAGGTCGAAAAGATCCAGCGCGAGGTGGGCGTGTTTGTGACGCCGCTGCCGGACGTTGAGCTGCGCGCCGGCGACCGCCTCAGCACCTCCGACACGCCGAGCCGCCTGCGGGAGTTTGCCCGGCAGCTGGGCGGCAAGCTGTATTCGGGCAACACCCTGGTCGACGCCGAGCACCCGCTCACCGCCGGCAGCCAGCAGCTGGCTGAGGTGGCTATCACGGCAGGGTCACGGCTCGTCGGAACGCGGCTCAACCAGGCCCGCCTGCAGAGCCGCTACGGGCTGCGTTTCCTCGCGCTGCACCGGGCTGAGCGCCAAGAGTCGCGGCGCAGCCGCGACATCGACGAAGTCACGCTGCTGACCGGCGACGTGCTCCTCGTGCAGTCCACCCCCGAAGAACTCACCAACACCAAAACCAGCGGCGACTTCCTGGTGCTCGACGGCAGCACCACCCTGCCCCACACCAGCAAGGCACCCATTGCGCTGCTGACGTTGATTGGCGTCGTGGGCGCAGCGGCACTGGGCCTGGTGCCGATTGAGGTCAGCGCCCTGGCCGGCGTTTTCCTGATGATCATCTCCGGATGCCTCAACTGGCGCGACGCGACCAACGCGCTGTCCTCCCAGGTCATCCTGATTGTCGTGGCGTCGCTCGCACTCGGCGTTGCCCTGATGCGCACCGGCGGCGCCGCATTTTTGGCCGACCTGTTCCTCGCAGCCACCTTCGGCCTGCCGCCCTCCGCCGTGCTCGCCGGCCTGATTTTGCTGATGGGCCTGATGACCAACGTCGTTTCCAACAACGCGGCGGCCGTCATCGGCACACCGATCGCCATTGAGATTGCCACCCAGCTTGGCTTACCCGTAGAACCGTTTGTTCTCGGCGTACTGTTCGGCGCGAACCTGAGCTTCTGCACGCCGATGGCCTACCAGACCAACTTGCTGGTCATGAATGCCGGGGGCTACAAGTTCATCGACTTCGTTAAGGTAGGCGTGCCGCTCATGATCCTGGTCTGGATCACTCTGACCGTGCTGCTGGTCTACGCCTACCAGCTCTATTAAGTGATGGCGCGTTCCTGCACTGTCGTTTTCGCTTTCCTCTTTGCCTTGCTGGGTGCCGCGCCGGCGCTCGGCGACAGCTTTGCTGACCTAAAGAACGATCTGGAACAGCTGCGAAAGGACGCCGGCGTCGCCGGCGCGTTGGTGATGATCGTCGACAAGGAGGGGATCCGACACGCCGCAGGCCTGGGTGTCACCCATTGGGATCAGCCCGAGCCGATGCATCCCGACGTTTGGATCAGGATCGGATCGATCACTAAGGCGTTTGTTGGGATGGCGTTTGTCCGGCTCGAGGGTGAGGGCGAGCTGTCCCTGACCAAAACCTTGGCAGCGCTCAACGCTGATCGCTGGGTGCAGAACAATTGGGCCCAACAACACCCGGTGACGATCGCCCAGCTGCTCGAGCACAGCGCCGGGCTTACCGACATGGTGCGCGAGGAGTGGGACCACAACGTACCGCTGCCGCTGACCGACGCGCTCAAAGTCGCGCCGGAGTCACGTCGTCTGAAGTGGCCGCCCGGCGTTCACAGCTCGTACAGCAACAGCGGGGCCGGCGTTGCGGCGGCCGCGATGGAGAAACATCTCAATCGCGATTTCGAAACCTACCTGACCGAACAGGTGCTGCGCCCACTGGGTATGGCCGAGGCAACCTTTTCGGCGACGGTCAAACCCAAGCTGATCGGCGGCTACGACCGGGACGGTAAAACGCCAATCCGTTACTGGCACATGCTGTATCGGCCCTTCGGTGCGCTCAACCTGCCGTTTGCGGAACTGAGTCGCTGGCTCAGTCTGATGCTCGGCGACGGGATCCTGGACGGTAAGCGCCACTACACGGTTGAACAGCTTCGGCGCATGGAGAACCCGGCGACGACGGCAGCCGCAGGGGGTGGACTGGTCTTCGGCTACGGGCTGGGCAACTATCACCAGGCCCATCGGGGTTTCGTTTTTCACGGCCACGGCGGCGACGCGGATGGTTACCTTACCCACTGCGCGTATAACCGCGACGCCGGGCTGGGGTTCTGCGTGCTGATCAACGCTTTTCAGGGCAGCACGCTGCGGGCCATGCGGCGTCGCGTGATGGACTACGTCGTTGACGGTCTGACGCCCAGCTATGCGCCGGGCGTACCGCAGCCGATGGCTCACCTCGAATCCCTCACCGGGCGCTATACGCAGGCGACTCAGCGGTTTCCCGGCTCACAGGCGCCCTCTAGCCTCGAGGTCACCCTGCGCGATGGCCGCCTGATGCTGGTGCGCAGCAGCCGCGAGCAGCATCTGATGCCCCTGTCACGCTGGCATTTTCGGCGACGCTTTGAACCTGTTGCTACCACCGCGTTCATACCTCAAGACGGAACGATGCTGCTCCAGGGCCCTTTCGGAAACTTCGAAAGGACACAAGAAAGGCAACCGCAGCAATGACTTGTAGCACTGACCGGCGCTGAACGCGGGGCCTATGGTCCCTCCAGGAGAATCGCTGGTGGAGGGGCCACCATGAAACTGACCGACGCCGCTGTCGCCAATCCCGCTACCGTGGGGGTGGTTGTTGCCATTGTGGCCCTGTTTGGGCTCACCTCGCTAACCAGTCTACCGATTCAGCTGCTGCCCGACATCGAACAGCCTCAGATGAGCGTCTGGACCGGCTGGCGGGCCGCTTCCCCGAAAGAGGTGGAGTCGGAGATCCTCGAGCCGCAGGAGCGGGTGCTGCAGGGCCTTCCTGGTCTGGAGGCACTGCAGGGCAACGCCAACAACGGCGGGGCTTTTGTCGGTCTGCGCTTCTCGCTGGGCACCGATATGCAGCAAACGATGCTGGAGGTGATCAGCCGCATGAATAGGCTGCCGCCGCTGCCGGCTGACGCTGAGCAGCCCGTGGTCAACCTCGGCCAGGGGTTTGGCGGTGGCAACGCCAACAACCAGCTCACGTGGTTTTTTGTGCAGCTGCTGCCTGGCACGCCCGGCAACATCAACGACTATCAGCGGCTGATCAACGACGTGGTCCGGCCACGCATCGAGGCGATCCCCGGTGTTGCCAGCATCGAGATCAACGCCGGCTCTGCCCAGGAGCTGCAGATCCGCATCGACCCCTATCGCGCCGCCGAGCTGGGCATCGAGCTGCCGCGCGTGGCGGCCCTGGCGGGTAGCGCCAACGACGTTTCGGGCGGCTTTGTGGACATTGGGAGACGCCAGTACACGCTCCGTTTTGAAGGGCGCTACGATCCGTCACGCCTCGGTGAGCTCATCCTCGACTGGCGCGACGGCCGTCCTATCCGCCTCAGCGACATCGCCGACATCGAGGTGGCCCGCGGCCGCACCAACGGCGTGATGGTGCAGAACGGCAACCCGGCGCTTGGCATTCGCATCGACCGGCAAAGCGGCGCGAACGTCCTGGAAACGCTCAACCGCGTTAAAGCCGAGGTTGCGTTGCTGCGCGACGGGCCCCTGGCCGAAGCGGGCCTGGGCATCGAGCAGTCTTTTGATGCGTCGGTGTTTATCAAGCGGGCGGTCTCCCTGGTCCTGGGCAACCTTGGTCTGGGCATCCTGCTCGCCATCGGCGTGTTGTGGTGGTTCCTGCGCGATCGCCGGGCCACGCTCCTGATCGCAAGCGCGATCCCGGTCTCGCTGCTGGCCACCTTTATTGTGCTGCAGCTCACCGGTCGCAGCTTCAACATCATCTCGCTGGCCGGTCTCGCCTTTGCGGTGGGCATGGTGCTGGACGCCGCGATTGTGGTGGCGGAGAACATCGTGCGCCTGCGCGAGAGCGGCCAGGTGGCCACCGTGGCGGCCCTCACCGGCACCCGTCAGGTCCAGGGCGCGCTGCTGGCCTCGACCGCCACCACGGTCGCCATTTTTATTCCGGTGCTGTTCCTCGCGGATGTGGAGGGTCAGCTGTTTGCGGACCTTGCGCTGACCATCGCCATAGCGGTGGTCATCTCCATGCTGGTGGCCATCACCGTGCTGCCGGCGCTGGCGGGCAACTGGCTGCGAGCCAAGACGCTTCGCAGCCGCGCCGCGAACGGCGGCTATGGCCAAATGGCCGACTTCCTGATGCAACTGACCGATACACCGACGCGCCGCGTCGCCTGGGTGGTGGGTCTAATCGCCGGTCCGCTGGCCCTCGGTATCTGGCTGTTTCCCCAGATGGACTACCTGCCGCCGGTGAAACGCGACGCGGTGGACGCGTTCCTGCAAATGCCGCCGGGCTCCACCCAGGACGTCAAGCGCGACGAGGTGTATGCAACCATCGTCGAGCGCCTGCAACCGTACATGGACGGCGAGAAAGAGCCCGCGCTGAAAAACTATTACATCTGGGGCTGGCCCGAAGGCGGCACCATCGGCGTACGGGTGCAGGATCAGAGCCGCGTTGACGAGCTTGTCCAGATCCTGCGCACCGAAATTTTCCCGGGAATTCCGGATTTTGCCGGGTACCCCGAGCAGGGCCTGCTGTTCGGCGGCTTCGGCGGCGGCCGAGCAATTTCGCTTAGCCTCCAGTCTTCCGACAGCGCCGCGCTGTACGCCACGGCCGGTGAAGCCCGGCGCCTCCTCACGGAGCAGTTTCCGGGGGCGAATGTGCAGATCTGGCCCAGCACAGAAGACGCCACGCCGGAGCTGCGGCTAACGCCCAACGATCAGCGCATCAACGAACTCGGCTGGGATCGCCGCGCGGTGGGATCACTGGTCCGAACGCTCGGCAGCGGCCTCTGGCTCGGGGAATACTTCGACGGCGAAAAGCGGATGGACATCATCCTGAGCGCCCAGGATTGGACCAGCCCCGAAGCGCTGGCGGCGGTGCCCGTGGTCACGCCCAGCGGCGCGGTGGTGCCCTTTGGCGAGCTGGCCAGCGTCCGGCGCGCCACCGGCCCCAACAGCATCAGCCGGCTCGACGGACGGCGCACCGTCACGGTCAACTTCAATCCACCTGAAGCCTATTCGCTGGAATCTGCGGTGTCGATTGTCAAAGAAGAAGTCGAGCCGGCGCTCAAGGCCATGCTGCCGGCTGACGGCGCCATCCTCTATGGCGGCAGCGCAGACGCGCTCAACAAAGCGATCGCCACCATGTCCAAGAATTTTGGCCTGGCGCTGCTGATCCTCTTCCTGCTGATGGCGGGCCTGTTCCGCTCGCTGCGCGACAGCGCCCTGGTGATGGTGACCATTCCCATGTCCACCGTGGGCGGGATTGTGGCGCTGAAGCTCCTAAACCTCATTTCGCTGCAGCCGATGGACCTGCTTACCATGATCGGATTCATCATTTTGCTCGGCCTGGTGGTCAACAACGCCATCTTACTGGTGCACCGCACGCGTCAGGCTGAGGCGGACGGCGCCAGCCGTGACGAGGCGGTCCGCGGAGCGCTCGAGCAGCGTCTGCGGCCGATCTTTATGAGCACCACAACCAGTATCTTCGGCATGCTGCCGCTGCTGCTGCTGCCGGGCGCCGGTAGCGTGATCTATCGTGGCCTGGCGGCCGCCATCGTCGGCGGCATGACCATCAGCCTGCTGTTTACGTTGATTATGCTGCCGAGCCTGCTGCGCCTCGGTCGCAGCAAGCCCGATATGCTTGAACCCAAGCCGGTTCAGACGCAGCCTTTGGAGTCTGTCGCATGAAACACGCAACGATTGCCCCCTCGCTAATCCTGCTGGCTTCAGTCTTCGCCGGCCCAACGCTAGCGCAGGACGGACCACCACCCGTCCAGGTAGAAACAGCGCTCGCCGTGCGCCAGGAAGTGGCGTCCACCAGCTGGTTTCCGGGCACGGTGGTCAGCCGTAACGACGCGCGTATCGCCGCGGAGGTGAGCGGCCGGGCCACCTGGGTGGCCGAGGTAGGCACGGCGCTGCGGGCGGGCGGCGAAATTGCGCGGGTCGACGACCGGATGCTCAGCCTGCAGCTTGCGGACAACGACGCCAACATCAAGCGGCTCGAAGCGCAGCTCAAGTACGAAGCGTCGCAGGTCGCGCGGCTTGACCAGCTCGCTGACACCAACAACGCCGCCGCGAACCAGCTCGATCAGGCGCGTTCGCAGGCGGAGGTGGTGAGCCAGCAGCTCAACTCGGCCAAGGTGGCGCGGGAGCAGATCAACTACAACATCGAACGCAGCCGGATCCGCGCGCCTTTCCCCGGCCGCGTGGTCGAGCGACTCGTGCAGCCGGGTGAGTTTCTCAATCCTGGCGTACCGGTGGCGCGGCTGGTGGATACCGACGACAAAGAGATCCGGGTTCAGGCGCCGGTGAGCGCCGCACGGTTTGTGCGCGATGGCGCGACCGTCACGGTGAAAGATGAGTACCTGAGCCGCGACAACGCGGTTCGAACCGTGATCCCGGTGGGCGACGAAAGGTCGCGCATGATTGAGATCCGGGTAGCGGTCAGCGAGCCGGAGTGGGTGATCGGCAGCGCCGTGAGGGTTGCCCTGCCCAGCAGCGAAGTCCGGGAGCTGGTGTCGATTCCCCGGGATGCCCTGGTGCTGCGCGGCAGCGAAATGTTTGTATACCGGGTAACCGCCGAATCCACCGCGGAGCGAGTGGACGTGACCACCGGCGTCGGGCTTGGTGACCACGTGGAGGTCACCGGCAATGTCACCGCCGGTGACGAACTGGTTATTCGGGGCGCGGAGCGTCTGCGACCCGGCCAGGCGCTCAACGTCGCCCGGTCCTGATCCTGGTCTTAGGCTGACCGGCGCAGGCCGGCCAGCTCTTCTGACGGCTGGCGCGGATCGAGATTGACCACCGCACCCCCCTCCTGATTCACCTCAAATGCGCGCCGGACCGCAAAGAAGCGGAAGGCCAGCGGGGTAAAAACCAGCGACAGCGTGGTCGTCAGAACCGTGCCGCCCGCGACGGCGATCGCAAACGGCGGCCAGAAGCCCCCACCCTCAAGAATCAGCGGCATAAAGCCACCGACCGTGGTGATCGTGGTGGAGCTGATGTGGCGGGTGCAGCTCATGACGCCCTCGATGATGGGCGCAACCTCGCCGCGGCAGGCGGCTGGATCCCCTTTCAGCTCCGCCAGAATGACAATCGCGCCATTGATGGCCAAGCCCATGAGACCCATCAGCGCGACAATCACGGTGAAGCCAAACGGGTAGCCAAAGGCAAAAACACTGAGGATACCCAGCCCCATCGAGGCGCCCGCCACAGAGAAGATAATCGCGCTCAGGCGGAAAGAGTTGAACGACAGCACCACCACGAGCACCAGCAAGGTCAGGATGATCCCGACACTGGATAAGAGGCTGCCCACGGCATCGTTGCGGCCGGAAGCTTCCCCGCCATACTCCATGGTGTAACCGGCCGGCAGGACAAAGCCGTTGTCAGCCAGCGCCCGTTTGAACTGCGTCAGGACCAAGTCCGGCAGCACGTCAGCCCGCAGGTAGCCTTCCACCGTGTTGACGCGCTGCCCGTCCCGCCGGGCGATGGCGCCGCTGGAGGGCTTGAGCTCGAGCGTGGCAAGCGCCGTCACGGGCATACCCTGAAACTCGTTACCGGCAACGGCACGTTGGGGTGCCAGGTAAACGTTGCTGAGGTCGGTCAGCGTGCCGCGGCTGGCGTTGCCGACCCGGACGCGCACCGGCAGCTCTTCACTGCCCTCAAGGACCGAGCCACTGATCTGCCCCGACAGCCCGGCCTGCAGCTGACCGGCGAGGTCCAGTCGCTCCAGGCCGCTTTGACGTGAAACCTCCTCGCGGGTTTGAACCACCACCTTGGGCGCCGCATCTTCCAGCGTCGCGCGGGTTGCGATCACGTCCGGCGTGAGGGATAGAATCTGCCGGGCCTGCTCACCGAGCAGGTTCAGGCGCTCGATGCTGGGTCCGTACAGCCGGAGCTCAATCGGCGCCTGGAAACCTGGCCCCTGCTCCAGCTTGCGCACGACAATTTGCGCTTCCGGCCAGCGGCTGCTCAGGGTTTTCTGGAGCCGCGGAATGGCTTCGTTGGCCGCACGGAAATCGGTCATGTCCAGCATGCCGGTCGCAAACTGGGGCTCACCATCCCGGTTGCTTCTGATGTTGTAGTAGAACGACGGCACACCCTTGCCGATAAACCACGACTGGCGCTCAAGCTCAGGCTCCTCGGCGAGGAAGCTGCGAATGTCGGCAACCAGCGTTTCGGTGCGCCGAATGCTGCTCTGCGGCGGCAGACGCACCTCGACGCTGAACATGTCTCGGTCGGCCGGCGGAAAGAACTGTTCGGTCATCGCTCCGACCGACAGGAATCCGGCGATCGGCAGCACCAGCACCGCCACCAGGCTGATCGCCGGATGGGCCATAAACCAGCGCAGTCGCCGCCGGAACCACTGCCCCAGGGCGGGCGTCTGTAGTCCCTGCCAGATAAAGCCGCCTTCCCCCTGGCGCGGGCAGGCCCGCAGCACCCGGCCGGCGAGGCCGGCAATCACGGTATGAGAGATGACGTAAGATCCAATCAGGGAGAAGATCACCGACAGCGCAATGCCGCTGACAAACTCTCCGGCCGGTCCGGGCATCAGGGCAATGGGCGAAAACGCCAGGATCGTGGTCAGCGTGGAGCCCAGCAGCGGTACCCATAGGTGGCGGATGGCGCCGAGCATCGCCGCCATAGCTCGCTGCCCGTCCCGATAGCGGCGCTGGATCGAGTCAACCATCACGATAGCGTTGTCCACCATGATGCCTAGCGCCACGACCAGGCCTGTGACCGACATCTGGTGAATCGGCAGGCCGTAGAAGTTCATGACCGCCAGGGTGAAGGCGGCGGTGAGCGGTAACGCGAGCGCGACGACAATGGCAGCCCGCAGCCCCAGGGTCACCATCAGCACCCCCAGGATCAGCGCAAAGCCCATCAGCACGTTCATCATCAGGGTTCCGAGCCTGACGCTGGTATAGGCGTCCTGGTCGAACAGGACCTCAACGTCGACGTTACTCGACATGCCGCCACTGAACTCCGCCAGCGCCTCCTCGATGCGCCCGGTCCAGCGGTCAACGCGCGTGTTTTTTTCCATCCGCACGCCGAGCACCACCGAGTATTTCCCGTCGACAATCGCCAAGTCGGCCGGCGGGTCTACCAGCGCACGACGAACCGTGGCCACATCACCGACCCGAACCGTTTCGCCTTCAACATCCACGCGAACCGGGATCTCGGCGATGCGCTCCAGCGAGTCGAGCTCGCCTGCTACCTCCACCTGAAACTGATTGCTGGTATTGGTCAGCAGCCCGGCGGCCACCTTGGCGTCGCTGCGGCCAACCGCGGCGGCGACCTGTTGCGGCGTCATGCCCAGCGCCGTTAGCCGGGGGCCGTTGATCTCGATCAACACTTCTTCCTCCGGCTCACCGTAGAGGCGAACCAGTTCGGTGCCAGGGACATTGCGCAGGCGGGTGTCCAGCTCATCGGCGTAGCGGCCGAGCACGCCCAGGTCGAGCGAACCTGGACCCTGCCACGTCAGCGCGAGGATGGTGGTGAACGCATAGCCGCGGTCGTCAAAAAACTCCGGCTCGCCGGTTCCGGCTGGCAGCTCGTCGACGACGTCGTTCAGATAGTCTCGAGCTTTTGACCAGACCCGCGCAGTCTCGCTCACCGAATCTTTCAGCTCGATCCGAACCACCGACAGGCCGGCGCGCGATGTTGAGCTGGTGTAGTCCACCTCCGGCAGGCGACGCAGTTCCTTTTCAATCGGCTCGGAGACGAGCGACTCAACGCGCTCAGGGGTCGCGCCCGGAAACGGCGTGATGATCAGCGCCAGGCGGTTCAGCACCTGAGGGTCTTCGGTTCGCGGCAGTGACGTTATCCCGGCCAGTCCGGCCACGATCAGCAGTGCAACCGACAGGGCCAGCACCCGGCCGTTGCGAAGGTAGTCGCCCATCATCAGCCTGACTCCCCGCTGCGAGTCGTCTCGTCAATTGCGGCGGACATCCCGAGCTGCGGCGTCGCCTTAGCGCGAACGACGCGCTGACCCGGCACCAGACGATGCAAACCCGACTGAACAATTAGCTCATCACCGGCCAGCGCTCCGCTCACAAACGCGCGGCGCGTTTCGGCAAACAGCACGCGCACGTCGCGCGATTCAATCACGTAAGCAGAGCCGTCATCCTCGGGGCGAGCCGCGTAAACGTTCCACAGCCCTCGCATGCCCTCGGTAATCGCCTCCAGCGGTACCCAGAAGCCATCCGCGACGATAGTCTCGTCGAGCTGCAGGTAAGCCTGGTCGCCGAAGACTGCCGGTGCATCCGGCGCCAGCACAACCCGGACCGGCACGGTCAGCGTCGAACGGGTCACGTTTTGGCCGAGGGCGATTACCTGCCCGGTGGTTGCCTGGCCGGCCACCGACAGGCTGACGTCCTGCCCCACCGAGAGTGAATCCAGCATCCGGACCGGCACGCCCACCCGGGCTTCCGCCTGACCGGATTCCAGCAGCCGCAGCACCGGCGTGCCGGCATTAACCACGGCGCCGGCGTCGACAAAGCGCGCGCTTACGGTGGAATCAAACGGCGCGCGCAGCTCGGATTTATCAATGCGCGTTTGGTTGGTGGTCAGCGCCGCTTCGACCTGCGCCTGACGCGCATTGAGCGTGTCGTATTCGGTGGCCAGCTCGTCAGCTCGCTGCTTGGACGCAAACCCTTTGCTTTCGAGCTCAACAATTCGCTTATTATTCAGTCGATTAAGTTCAATATTTGCGACAATTTCTTCAAGCTGCGCGGACAGCTCCCGTCGCTGGTCAAGCAGTAGATCGGTATCGAGCATCGCCAGCCGCTCACCCGCTTGGACCGTTTCACCTTCGTCGGCGGTGAGCATCGAAACCTTGCCGGCCAGCTCAAAACCGAGGTCGGTGGATTGCGCGGGGACGACCAGCCCGGCAAAATCCCGCCGGATGGCGTAAGTGGTTTGCGGCTGAATCGACGCCATCTCGACAGGCTGGGTGACAACCTGCCCGGCTTCGGGATCAGCGTTTTGGCTACAGGCGGCCAGGCCCAGCAGGGCAGCGGCGGTCAGCACGGGGCGAAGAAATTGGGGCTTGCTCAGACTTGATTTGCGCATTGTTTGCTCTATTTCTAAACTAAGCAGTCTAGAAATACTAAAACAACTAGACTGGACAGTCTAGTTTTATAAATGACACGGAGTGAAGGAAACATGCAGGCCAGCGCACCGGCCCCCCGCGGGCGTCCTAAAAGCGCCAGCAAGAAAGAGCAGATTTATGTCAGCGCCTCCCAGCTCTTCCTGGAGAAAGGGTACGACGGCGTCAGCATGGATCTCGTTGCGGAAAACGCTGGCGTATCCAAACAGACGGTCTATTCGCATTTTTCGAATAAGGAAGCGCTATTCTCAGCGTGCGTCAGAAACAAGTGCGCCGCGCACGAGCTGAGCGCTGAGGCGCTGGACCCCGCCCTGCCAGTCGGGGACGTGCTGAAAAACATGGTTGGCCAATTCAGTTCGTTGATGCATTCCGACGAGGCCATCAGGCTTAAGCGCCTGCTGATTACACACGCAGAGACCAATCCCCGGCTGTCAGCCATCTTCTACGACGTCGGTCCCGCGATGATGAAAAGCTCGCTGGAGGCCTACCTACAGGGCCAGGTGGCGCAGGGCACCCTAGCCATCGACGACGTGCCGACCGCCGCGCGGCAGCTGCTCTACATGATCCAGGGCGAACATCTGATGCGGGCCACGCTCAACGTGCCGGGCGGCCCCACTAAAGAGGACAACCAGGCGTATCTGGACGCCTGCGTGGGGATGTTTTTGAGGTGTTACCGGTCGGAAGGATCTTGAATCTTTTCGCGGCTCGCCTTAGTCCAGCCGCCAGTTGAAATCCAGCAGCAGCCGTTTCAGGTCATCGTCGAGGCCGTCCCGCCGCTCGACAAACGCCGCGAGCCGCACGTGCAGATTCGGGCTGAAGCCGTAGCTCACCCAGGGCATATAACCCCGCATCGCCGTGGGAAACCACCAGTCGTCTTCGTTAAAGGCCGCCATCACCGCCTCGCGCTGGATGCGCTGCAGCGAATAGCCGACCTCCCAGCCGCCGATCCGTGACGCGTTCCCGAGAATGACCGAAAAGCGGGCGCCCTCGTCCTCTTCTTCCGCCGCCAGGTTTTGCATCACGTCCAGCTGCGCCAGCAGCGGTCCAAAGCGAGTCGGCCAGACCATCTCGAGCTGTAAATCCAGCATCTCGTAATCGTTGGCGAGGCTGCCGTTAAGCAATCGGTTTGTGCGGGTCCGGCGGTCTTCCACCAGCACGTCTAAGTTGTCGAAGTCGAGGTAACCCAGCCGCACGGAGCCGCCCTTCGGCGAACCCTCGAGAATCTCCCAGTTGACCTGGAACGCGTTGAGCTCGGTCAGGTTTTCATCGATGTGCATGCCCCGGAAGGTCCCCGCGAGAAACGACAGACGGTCGAAGTCGCGGACAGTAAAATCCTGCTGCACCGACGCGCCCATGGCGCGCAGATCGTGATCCCAGGTGGCGGGCGTCAACGTCAGCGGCATTGGCGCCATCCCGACCTCCAGCAGCGTGTCAGGGCTCAGGAAGTACCGCAGGTACGCCTCACCCAGCATAACCTCGTCGGATTCTTCGTTATCGAGAAAGCGAACGTTGTCTGAATTGCTGTCGTTGCCGATGGCCACTTTGAGCGCAGCCCCAACCTCAAGCCGGTCGGACAGAAACCGTCGCGCGCCAAACAGGCCGTGAAAACGGACGCGGTCAACCTCCCCGCCGTCGGGCAGATCGGTCACCTGGTCTGCTCTCGCCCGCGCCTCCCCGTAGGCCTCCCAGCTAGCCTCTTGCGCGGCAGTGCTACCCGCCGCGAGCAGCAGCAGGCTGGTAAGCCGGCGTAACCCGCTCATGCGCGAAGGCTGCTCAATGCGGCCGCCAGCTCGGCCGCGTCGCTGAAGCGGGTCTTGAGATCCGGTGCCAGACAGCGGCTGACGACCCGATCCAGCGCCGCCGGACACTCCTCCCAGACGTCGCTCAGCGGCGCAAACTCCGCGTCGCGCTTCGCCTCGTAGATCGCCATCATGTCGGTCTGCGCAAACGGGGTGACGCCGCCAAACAGTTCATAGATCACCACGCCGCTGGCGTAGACGTCCGCGTGGGCATCCACGGGATCCCCGGCCATCTGTTCCGGTGCGGCGTAGCGCGGCGTGCCAAAAAACACGCCGCTTGACGCCTCATCGTTGCGCACCGGCTGAGCAATACCAAAATCCATTAGCTTGGCGTTGCCGGCGGCCTCGAGAATGATGTTTTCGGGTTTGATGTCCCGGTGCACCACGTCTTTGCCGTGCGCCGCGGCAAGCCCGGCGCAGGTCTGGCGGACGATCCGCAGGCCGGCGGAGAACGGCAGGCGCGAGCGCTGGCGCATCAGATACTTAAGCGTCATGCCGCGCACGTACTCCATCGAGATGTAGGCCACCCCTTCATAGCTGCCAAAGTCGAAGGTCCGCAGCACGTTCGGGTGGGTAATAATGCGCGCGAGCTTGATTTCTTCTTTGAGCTGCTGGAGATACTTTTCGTCGCTCGCCATGGTCGGCAGCAGCGTTTTGAGCGCCACAAAGTCATCCAGATCGCGGTCCAGCGCCTTGTAGACCATGCCCATGCCGCCCTGGCCCAGAATCGACACAATCTCGAAGCGGCCGGCAAACACGTCACCCGGCACCACCTCGCGGGTTTTTGAGACGCTTTCAATCACGCTCTCAGCCGCATCGGTGCGGTCCGCCGCCAGGGTTTGGTCAGAGACGGCAGCAGCAAACTCCGCCAGGTGTTCGTTGCTCAGCGCCAGGTACTTCCGGCCGCTGATCCGACCCTTGTGAAACATCGGTTTTTTCTGGACCGAAGTCAGCAGCTCGCCAACCTGGTCCCGGATCGACGGCGCAAAGAGCAGCGTGCCGGGCTGCGCTTCTTCCAGCAGCAGGTCAACCTGATGGCTCGCCTTGCCGATGAGCACCTCCGCGCTGGACATGCCTGCCCGAACCATGCCTCGATCGACGGTGCCCATAACCAGAGCCTTGCTGGGCTGATCGCTGGCAAACTCCACCACGTGACCGGCAAACTCGAGCGCGTGGGCAATCGCCAGTTCACCCCGGAACCCGATCAGCGCCCGGTGCCCCGTAAACGACTCAAGCCGAGCGTCCAGCGCTTCGGCGAGCGCCGCGATCTGCGACAGGGTCGACTGGAACTGCCGAACGTTTTGCTCAGCGCTTCCGGTTTGCTCCGGGTTGGCCATGTGGCGGTAGTCGAGCGCCAGCAGCGCCAGCTGCTCACGGGCCGGCTTGCTGCCGGGCTGCTGTGTCCGAGTCACGCTGCCCTGCTCAAAAGCCGGATCGGGTAGGTAGCGCGACAGGTCCGACACGTACTCTTCCATGTCACGTTTTTCCCGCAGGTCGCTGAGCAGCGTTTCGAACGCGTTGCCCAGATCCACAATCTCCTGGCTGCCGCTGTGGTTAAAGTGCTGCTCGTAGTGGCCAGCACCCGCCGCATTGGCCGCTTCGGTCAGCGCCCCCAAGGGCCGCGCCAGCCGCTTGGAAAGCGCCAACGATAGGGCCATGCCGGCGACAATCGCCGCCAGCCCTACCCCGCCGAGGATCCACGCCTGGCGTTCGAAGGGCGCCATCAGCGAATCCACCGACACGCCGGTAATCACGGCTGCCACCATCGTCTCTTCGTCGAGCGAGACCGGCTCAGCGTTGAGCATCCACTTGGCGCCGGCAACCTGTACTTCCCGGCGAAAGCCCTCGGTTTCGCCGCCGAGCATCTCCTCCAGCGAGCCACCCATGCCGCCGAGGCCGTCGATGATCTGCTGGGTCGCATCATCCGGCAGCGTGCTGGTGACGATACCGCCAGCCTGATTAACCCAGATCTGTTCGGTGCCGGTGGCGTTTTTGATTTCGTCGCTGAAGTCAGCGTCGATCCGCTTACCGACAGCCAGGAACCCGATCAGCGTGAAGTTTTGATCCATCGGCATCATCGACACCTGATACAGCTCATCCCCCTGCCCCCAGATGGCGGAAACCGGCGCGAGGAAGCTGATCAGTTCATTCACCAGCGGATCATCGGCGAGCGACTCCTCTTCGGTTAGCGGCCGATCCGTTCGGGCCAGCACGCGACCCTCAGCATCCATCACAATCGCCAGGTCGAACTCATACTCAGACTGCCGCTCGGCCAGAAGGTCAGCGATCGACGACAGCACGTCCTGCTCCGCCGCCTCCGCCACATAGCTGGTGACCGCCGTATCGCTCGCGAGGATCTCGGACCCCACCTCCGCCTCGCGGGCACGCAGGCGCTCGATATCAAACTCGGTCACCGTGGATCGGGTCAGCGCGGCATCCACCGAGGAGGCCGCCAGCTTCTGACCCTGCAGGACACCCGTGCCGACGGCAGAGAGAACCACTAGCACAATCAGGGCGGCGGTGAGGAGGAAAAACTGACTCCCAAGAGTCAGTCGGGATTTCGACTTAGTAACGTCCACGGCGTTTTCTCGACTTGTAGGACCGGCCAAACTTGTTCTTATGATTCGGCACCTGTCGCTTGACCAACGGCAGTTCGATCTCGACGGCGTCGCTCGAACCGGTGTTCACCCGGCGCGACGCGTTGGCCCGCTCATGCCACACCAGCAGAGTGCCCGGACCGGCCGGAAGATCCTCCAGGCGAAAACGACCACGTCGATCGGGGTACGTAAAATAGGGCGTCTCCAGGACCAGGATGTTGGCCGTCATTTCCTGGTGCACGTTGCAAAACACCCGAACTCGTCCCGGCTCGGTAAAGCGATGGGTCTTGCCGTCACCCTTAGGAATCAGGCCGGCGTCGAAGGCGTTCCCGCCCGACACGGAAAACACGTTGTGCAAAATCGGATCACGGTTGGGGAAGCGCACGCTGGCGCCCACCGGAATCGCGAGGACCTTGGGATCAAACGTCTTCTTGCGGGTGCCCATCACAAACACCTGCGAGCTGTCCGCCGCCGGCCGGACCGCCGGCTGGGGCTGGGCGCCGTCGGGTCGAAAATACACCACCACGTCGGTCACGCTGGACATTG
Source organism: Pseudomonadota bacterium (assembly GCA_039033415.1). NCBI lineage: Bacteria > Pseudomonadati > Pseudomonadota > Pseudomonadota bacterium. Next base: position 40,446 of record JBCCCR010000038.1, read on the forward strand.
CTTTTCCGCTGTCCATCAGCTGGATCTGGCCCCGCAGTTCGGCGCTAGAAACAGCGTTAGAAACCGATAGAACAACCGCCAGTAACGCTATGTGCAGGCAGGTTTTTTTGGACACAAAATGCACCCCTCCCGGATAACCGCCCCATTTAAACCACTTGCGGGCGCAAGAGCAAGTCTGTGGGACGGCGGGAAACCACTGGCGGACACCGGTTGGCGGCCACTTGCTACCGTTCAGAGGCCGTGAAAAGTGCGGTGAATCAGGGCGCTTCGGGTCGCGCTGCGTCCAGGTGGGCGAGCACCTTCGGCTCATCATGATAGATCTCGCGGTACCGCTGAAAGGCGTCCTCCGACAGGCGGAAGCCGGCGTCCGTTAGCACCAGGCCTGCGGGGCTGGCGTTGCTCAACGTCAGCTCAAAAGGCGTCAGTCCAAGCAGATTGGTCGCCCACATGTCGGCACCGGCCGCCAGCAGTCGGCGCACCGGCGCCGGGTCACACTCCGCGGCTGCCAGCATCAGCGGCGTATTGCCACGATCATCAGCCGCGTTGCTGTCGGCGCCGTTTGCCAGCAGCTGCTCAAGCACCGGAATCACGCCTTCTTTGGAAGCGCCGAATTCGCAGCCAGACCCAAAAAACAACAGGTGAAGAGGCTGCGTCTGGCGCCGGTCCAGTGCCGCCGTCACGTCGACACCGGCTTCGACCAGTCCCGCTACCTCGGCCTCATCCGCGAGCCACAGTGCTTCCAGCCAGGCTTCAGCGGGCTTGCCCATCGGTTGAGTGGGCGTCGGTCTCTCTCGCCGAGCGTTTGCCTCCTTCGTCGCCGTTGAGTTGACCGCTCCGTTCGCTTCGGCCGAGGGCCCTCGCATCGAAAACGAATTGAGGTACACCAGACCCAGCAGGCCCGCGATCAGCCCCAGGTATCGGAGGCTGCGTCCGTCGAGCATTCGGCTACGGGTTTTCTTGGCCTGTGTCATTGTTCTCACTCACTGAAACGGTTTATCTCGCCTGTCTGTCTACGTAGCAGCGCGTGCAACAAACGAAGTTTTTCGACGCGCTGCATCCGGCACATGAATGTGCCGGCATTTTTGATGGCTTCAAGCCATTGAAAATGTGAGCCAAGGGAAAATCGCATTTTTCACTTGGCGTTGTTGCCATCGATATGAACATGGGCCATGGATGGCTTTTTCAACAACCTGATTGTAGGGCGGCTGCAAACGTTGGACGCCCGTTCATAACGCTCGGGAGACCCTAATGCATCGACTCGGATCGCCTGTCATGGCCCTCGCTGCCCTGCTTGCGATGGCGCTAGCCAGCATTCCGTCCACCGCAACCGCTGAGGCGCCGATGTTCCAGTTTCCGCACCTGGATCGCGAGCGCCGGATCGCCCCGCCCGACGCCTTGAGTTTTGGCACCCTGCTCGATTCGACCCCGGAAGGGCTGGAATCGTTGCATCAGATTCCGGATTCGCTGCTTTACGACGCGCTCCGGCCGAACGATCCCCTGCGTGACCTCTTACTGGAAGGTCGTTTCAGCCAGGCCATCACGCTGGCGCAGCGCCGGGTCGAAACGCTGCAGGGTGAAGCCCGGCGCGAGGCCATCGCACGGGCACGGGTTGACTGGGGTCTGGCGCTTCACTTCGGCGGACAGCACGGCCCGGCGACGCAGCAGCTCGAGCGCGGCCTGTCGGTCGCCCGGCCGGGTGAAAAATGGTTTGACGAGCGCTGGGTGGGTGCGCTGCTCGCGCTGGGTCTTTCCCAGCAGACACTCGGCCGGCACAACGAAGCGGACCGTTCGCTGATCCGGGCGCAAAATCTGATTCAGCGTCACTACGGCGCCACCGATGGACGCCAGCTTCCGCTGCTCCTGGCCCGCGCGCAGTCGCTCGCTGCACAGGAGGAAGACTTCAGCACGGAGCAGCTCTACCGAACGCACCTCAAGCTGATCAAGAAAGACACCTCGGCGTTGAGCAGCCGGCGGGTGGCGGCGGTCCACCTGCTCGCCGAATGGCTTGTCGAACAGGGCCGCTTTAAGCACGCCATATCGGCCTTTAACCAGCTGCTTGAAGATCAGCAGCTCGCCGACCCGTCAAACGAGAGCCCTGAAGCGGCCCAGGCTCGCGTGGCGGCGATGACAGGGCTGTCTCAGGTGTTTCTGCGCAGCGGCAGCGTGGAGGTGGACCGGGGCCTGACGCTGGCACAGCAAGCAGCCAACCTTGTCGACGAAAATCCGGCGGCCTTTGAGCCGGCTGAAGCGGCGGCTGCGCACCTGTTCGCCGGCGACTGGCTGACGCTGTTCAGCCGACGCCGCTTAGCCGCTGAGCAGTATCAGCTCGCCTGGCAGCGCGCCGCCGAGAGTCCGGAAGCCGAGGCGCTACACGCGGCGCTGGGCAAGCCTGCGCTGATTTTTGACGGCCCGGAGATCCCGCTGGGTCTTCTCGGCTACCAGTGGGCCAACGACCACGTATTTGCCAACTTTCAGCTTGAGGTCCGGGCGGACGGCCGTCCGGCGAGAGTGCATCTTACCGGCAGCAACCTGCACGCCACCAACATCCGACGAGCGCAAAAGCTCTTAAGGTACGCGCGCTTCCGGCCAGCGCTTGAGGACGGGGAGCCGGTGGCGTCCGAGACGATTCGACACCACCGCGTTTACAACACTGAACCCTTTACGGGCTTTGGTCAGGTTCAGGCCGGCGGAAATGTGATGAGTTCGGGTCTACAAACGTCCCCGCTGCCTCGTCGCCCGTAGCGTCCTACCGTTGCTTCAACCTGGGTAGGACTGAGAGCAGGGTTACTTCACCCGACGCTTGATCTCGCGCCAAAGTGCGTACATCGCCTGCCCGCCGACATCGCTGTGGGCGTAAACCCCGACCGGCGCCTGACGCAGGCCCATCTGTTCGATGTTGGAGGCGTAGGGAATGTAGGTCTTGAGGCGCTTCTTGAGTTCCTTCGGCGGCTTCTCCAGCCACTCACGGTGCAGCCGCTTGCGGCGATCGACCATCGAAAAATACGGCAGCAGCGGGGTTTCCACCCGGCCCGCTTTGTCCATAAAGGTGCGCACCTGCATGTAGGCCCGGAGGGACAGCGGCGTCGGTATCAGCGGCATGATCACCGCGTCACAGGCGTGAAAAATTTGCTCCGTGAGCCGCGACAGGCTGGGCGGACAGTCGAGAATGAGCAGGTCGTAGTTCTCTTCCAGCGGCGCCGCCAGCCGCTTGAGCAGCATGCGCCGAAGCCCTAGCTCGGACAAAAACACGTCGGCGTTGCGGTTAGAAAACGCTGCACCGATCACGTCCAAGCCCTCGTAGGGTGTTTCTTTGATCACTTTGCTGATGGGCGCCTTCTGAGACCAGATTTTCTCCATGCCAGGCTGACGCTGTCGCTCGCCGAGCAGATACCAGCTGGCAGCACCCTGCGCGTCCAGATCCCACAGGATCGTGGAATAGCCATCCATGGTGGCGTAGTAGGCGGTATTTACGGCACCGGCGGTTTTGCCAACGCCCCCCTTCAAATTGAAAAAAGCGATGGATTTCATGGGGCTATGATAGTCCATTGTTTGCCGAGGTGCATGGCAGGCCATCTCGCGAGCCTTCGGAACGACCCGCCTGCGGTACAATCGGGGCGAATTTTCCGGGTGCCGCCTGCTGACGGCGCCGGCCAGCGGCGGTCGCCGCTTAAACCAAATCGGTGTCGTTACCATCAAAGACTCAGCCAATCTTTAACAGGAACGTAGGGACCCATGACCACGGCCAGCCACAACATCCTCCGCGCGGCGCCTGCACTGCTGGCGCTGTTGCTTTGTCAGCCGGCAGCGGCACGTACGCTGCAGGAAATCACCGAATCGTATCCGCTGGAAACCGGCGGCAGCATCAGCCTGGACAACATCAACGGCGATATCGAGCTGAAGTCCTGGGACGAATCCCGCGTCCAGGTGAACTACCGCATCACCGGTAAATCGGAAAAAGCGCTCGAGCGAATCCGGGTCAAGATCAAAGCCGACCCCAATCATCTGCGGATCGACACGATCCACTCGAAGTCCAACAGCTGGTGGGGATCCGGTGACGGTGGCTCGGTCTCGTACGAGCTGATGGTGCCAACCGGCGCTCGCCTTCGCAGCATTGAGACGGTGAACGGTTCGATCTCTATCGAAGGAGTGACCGGTGAGGTGGACGCTGAAACCGTCAACGGCAGCATCGAGGTCAGCGGGATCGAATCCGACGCCAAACTCTCAACCGTCAACGGCCGGGTAGAGGCGCAGCTGGATCGTCTGAATTCCGATCAGCGGGTGTCGCTGGAGTCGGTCAACGGCCAGATTATTGTGTATATGCCTGACAATGCCGACGTGGAGATCCGTGCTGAAACGGTCCACGGCCAGCTTCGTAACGACTTCAACCTGCCCGTCGAGAAAGGCATGGTTGGGAAGGACCTGCGAGGCCGGCTGGGTTCAGGCGGCGGACGTCTGACGCTCGACACCGTTAATGGATCGATCAACATCCGACGGAACTGACTCAACGCGATTCTGCGCGAAAACATACGCGCTAAACGAAAACGGCGCTGCCAAGGCAGCGCCGTTTTTTGTGGCGCTGGGTAACGGCTTACCCGTCGCCACCACAGTCCGCGCAGCCCACACCGCGACCCATGTTGCGTCCCATGGCACGCTGGGTTCGCTGTGCATCTGAATTCCACTCATCGCGGGTCCGGCAAACCTTGACCACCCGGTTTGAACCGATCGGCTTTTCCCTTTTGCATACCAGGCGCCGACCGTCACTGGTCGATTCCGTATCCTGTTCAGCGACGAGCTGCTTCTCGGTTTCCGTGGTCGACGCTGATGCATCAGCAACCTCACCGCCACTGGAGGCACAGCCCACCAGCCATGTGGCACATATGAGCACCAGCAGTTGCGTTTTCATGATTTTGGCTCCCTTAACCCGCAGTTTTACGAAAGTGTTCGTATAGTCGTGGATCGACTGTTCGTTGTCAACGATCTGGTATGGTGTCCGTCATGTTGTGTACCTCGCGTGATCCCAAATCGCTATGCATCGCCGACGCCTGCTAGGCGGCGCGCTTGCCGCGCTGGGCGCCTACGCCGCGGGGCCGGCCAGCGCGGTGATCAGCAGACCGATGGGAACCAGCGGCCAATCGCTGCCGGTGATCGGTATGGGTACCTGGCAAACCTTCGATGTACCGCCGAACGATCCCTCGCTGACACAGCTCCGCCAGGTGCTGTCGGCCTTCTACGAGGGCGGCGGCCGCATGGTGGACACCAGTCCAATGTACGGCCGCTCGGAAGCGATGCTGGGCAGCATCGCGCGACAGCTGAAAATCTCAGACGAGCTGTTCTACGCGACAAAGGTCTGGACCGAAGGCAAAGATGCCGGCGAGCGCCAGATGGATACCTCGGCCAAACTACTCCATCGACAAACCATTGACCTGATGCAGGTACACAACCTGCTGGATCTAAGAACGCAGCTGGCCTCGATTCGTCAGCGTCGTGAACTGGGCCGGATTCGGTATGTCGGCGTGACCCACTATCAGTCTAGCGCCCACCAGCGACTCGCTCAGGTGCTGCGCGATGAGACGCTCGATTTTGTGCAGGTGAACTACTCCGTGGTCAATCCGGCGGCAGCCGAAACGGTATTCCCCGTGGCGGCAGATCGGGGGGTGGCCGTGATTGTCAATCGACCCTTTGAAGGCGGCGCCGTGTTTCGGCGCCTCGCGTCACTGCCGCTGCCGCCCTGGGCCCAGGAATACGAATGTGCCAGCTGGCCCGAGCTGATGCTGAAGTATGTTGTCGGCCACGAGGCGGTCACCGTGGCAATCCCCGCAACCTCCAACCCTGACCACATGGCGCAGAACATTCGCGCCTGCCAGGGTGAAGCGGTGACGGGTCAACGCCGACGCAAACTCGGGGAGCAGCTCAGGCGCGCGCTCGACGGCTAAGGCGCCGTGACGCGGCCCCCAGCCGCCAAAAGAAAAACGTCCTTAAAACAACAGGGAAAGCCCATGCAACTGGAATTTTTCGGCGCCGCCGGCGAGGTCACCGGCTCGTGCCACATCCTCCGTGCCGGTCAACACCAGATCCTGCTCGATTGCGGCATGATTCAGGGCGGCAAGAAAAATAACCTGCGCAACCACGACCCCTTTCCCTTCGATCCAGCGGCCATCGACGCAGTGGTTCTGAGCCATGCCCATATCGATCATTCGGGCCGACTGCCGCTGCTGGTAAAGCGGGGTTTCTCGGGCCCAATCTACGCCCAAAACGCCAGCCGGGATCTCACCAAGATCCTGCTTGCCGACAGCGCGTTCCTCCAGGAGATGGAGGCGGAACGCATCAACCGGAAACGCCGCCGCAAGGGCAAGCCACTCCACAGCCCGCTCTATCGGCAGTCCGATGCCCAGGAAACGGTGCACCTGCTCAGCGGCCAACGCTATCGCGAATGGTTCGAACCGGCACCCGGCATCCGCGCCCGCTATCTGGATGCCGGGCACATCATGGGGTCCGCCGTTGTTGAGGTGGAGGTTCAGACCGGGGATCAACCCAAGCGCCTGGTCTTCAGCGGCGACCTCGGCCAGTACGACACGCCTATTTTGCGCGACCCGGTATCGCCGGACTCAGCCGACGTGGTGCTCATGGAGTCCACCTACGGCAACCGAAACCACCGCGATCGCAGCCAAACTATTGAGGAGATCGGCGAGATTATTGCCGCCGCGCGGGCCGATCGCGGCAACATCATGATCCCGGCCTTTGCGGTCGGTCGGTCACAGGAGATTCTCTTTCAGCTGGGTCAACACTACCAGGAGTGGGGCATCGATCGCTGGCGGGTGTTTCTCGACAGCCCGCTGGCCATCGAAGCGAGCGACATCTACTGGAACTACCCTCACCTCTATGACGAAGAGGCGAAAGAGCTGGTCAAGATCAGCCAGATGCCGCCGCTGCCGAACCTGCAGCTATCGCGAAGCCGGGAAGATTCCCAGGCGCTCAACCGGATCGAGAGCGGCGCCATATTTATTGCCGGCAGCGGGATGTGTACCGGCGGCCGCATCATGCATCACCTGAAACACAACCTGTGGCGCCCGCAGTGCCACGTTATTTTTGTTGGCTTCCAGGCGCCCGGCAGCCTGGGCCGGCAGATCATCGACGGTCGCGACTACGTGAAAATCCACGGCCAGAGCATCCGCGTTGCCGCCAAGGTTCACACGGTGGGCGGGCTCTCCGCTCATGCCGATCAGGGCGACCTGCTGCGCTGGTACCAGGGCATCAGCAATCGGCCGCCGGTCTACCTGGTTCACGGTGAGCCGGAGCCGGGCGACGATTTTGCCGCCCATCTCAAACATCACACCGGCGTTGAGGCCCAGGTCAGCCGACCCGGCATGGTGATCGATCTCTAGCGTCCCGCGACGTTAAATCGCGAGCGAAAGCTGGTCGCCCGCCTCTGGCGGCGGCCGGAACTGGGAGGTGTCGAGCGTCACGTCCCGAGCGCTCAGCCCGGCATTGCGCTGAGCCCGCGCAAAGCGCTGGGCAAAGAGATCGGCAAACGGGCCCTGCCCTCGCATGCGCCGCCCGAATCCACCTCGATAGACTTCGCCACCGTGGCACTGACGCAGCAGGTTCATCACCGCCAGCCGTCGATTGGGATAGTGCTCCCCCAGCCATTCGGCAAACAGCGATTCGAGCTCAGCCGGGAGCCTCAGCAGGATGTAGCCCGCTGACACGGCGCCCGCCTCTCGGCTGGCGCTCAGAATGGCTTCCATCTCGTGTTCGGTGATTTTTGGAATGACCGGCGCGACCATCACGCTCACCGGAATGCCGGCGTCCGTAAGCTCCCGAATCACGTTCAGCCTAACCTGGGCGGACGCCGCCCGGGGCTCCAGCAGGCGCTTTGTCTCGGCCGTCAGCGACGTGATGCTGATCGCCACCTGCGCCAGGTTGCGCCTGGCCATCTCCGCCAGCAGCGCCTTATCGCGCAGGATTAAACTGCTTTTGGTGATCACGCTGACGGGCTGGGAGAATCGATTCATCACCTTCAGCAGCTGGCGGGTGATGCCCATACGCTTTTCCGCCGGCTGGTAGGCGTCGGTGCTGGCGCCGAGCGCGATAACCTTGCACCGATACGATGGCGCCCGAAGCTCGTGCTCCAGCCGCTGCGGCGCCTGGGGCTTGGCGAAAATCTGAGTTTCGAAATCCAATCCCGGCGACAGGCCGAGGTAGGCGTGCCCGGGCCGAGCGTAGCAGTAGATGCAGCCGTGCTCGCAGCCTCGATAGGGGTTGATCGACAGATCGAACGGAATGTCCGGCGAGCTGTTACGCGTGATGATCGTGCGGCTGGGCTCGGTGCGAACCTGAGTGGCGATCCGATCCAGCGGCGGCGCCGGGTCGGGCCGGGTGACCTGGAGGTTAAATCGACCTGCGGGGTTAGATACAGCGCCACGACCTTTCATGGGATTTACAATACTGTACATTTATACAGCATTCAACCCAAAGGCCGTGGGAGGGGGCCGCAGCCCCCTCGAAGTGCACGTTACCGCTGCATTTTCAGCGTAAATCCCGACAGGTTGCTGGCCGCTGCGAGCAGCACGTCCGGGTGCAGTCGCACCTTATAGTCCGGATTCACGTAGCTGAACTTGATGATGCCGTCGGTATCGACAATAAACACCGCCGGTGCCGGCAGCTGACGGTGTTTGAAGCCGGAGATCTCCTCCAGGTCGTACTCATACTGCTTCATTCTCTTATAGGTTTCGTCATCCACCCGAAACGCGATGCCGAACGCCTCAGCGATTTTGGAGTCGCCATCCGACGCGAGGAGGTAGCTCGGCTGATCCTGTTCGTCAGCCAGCGCCTCAGCCAGCAGCTCCGGCCGGTCAGGGCTGATGAACACCACGTCCTGGTTCATCGCGGCCATCTCTTCCTCGATCTCCCGCAGCTTTGACCAGTAAAGGTTGCAGAACGGGCACCAGCCGCCGCGATAGAAGATGAGCACCGCCGGCCGCTCCATGTCCGCAGGATCGAGGGTAAAGGTATCGCCGCTCGCTGTGGTAGCCGAGAAAGCCGGCGCCGTCAGGCCCGGCAGCAGCGGCTTGACGTCAGCCGCGTCGGTGGGAACCTGCGCCTGAGCAGACGTCAGGGCGGCCAGCAGCAGCAGCGACGCCGCGACGATGAATGAGGATGTGGGTTTCATTAAGAATTCCTGATTGTTGTGGTGAAACAAACCGTGGTCCACGGGGTATCCGCAGTAGACCCGGCAACGGCCACTTTTATTGCGCCAAAAAAGCGACGGGCTGCTTGTGGTCCTCAGCGAGCGCCGCGGCGTAGCGTTGCTCCACCTGATGTCGACGCACCTTTAAGGTGGGCGTCAGCAAACCGTTACTCGTGTCCCAGGTTTCGCCAACCACCAAAATCCGGCCGATCTTTGCGTGCGATTCCAGAGTCTCGTTCAGCTCCTTGCGGGTTTGATCGAGACTTTCCGCCAGGGCCTCCCGAGACTCATCCGCCGCGCTTTCCGCGAGTACCACCAGCGCCACGGGCTGCGTCATGCCCGATCCCACCAAACACACCAGCTCAACAAACGGATTACGACCCAGCCGGCCCTCGATCGGCACCGGCGCCACGTATTTGCCTTTGGCGGTCTTAAAGATCTCCTTTACGCGCCCCGTAATCCGGACGTAGCCGTCGGCATCGATGTTAGCGCGGTCGCCGGTCTTGAAGAATCCGTCGTCCGTGAAACTCTCGGCGGTTTTCTCCGGATCGTTCCAGTATTCGGTCATCGCTGTAACGGTTTTGATCTGCAGCTCACCCTCTTCACTCAGGCGCAGCTCGGTGCCGGGACACGCCCTGCCGATCGTGCCACGGCGGATCTCCCCGCCAAAGGGCAGCAGCGTGCCGTAGGCAAACGTTTCGGTCATGCCCCAGCCTTCGGACAGAGGCATATCGAGCGCTTCCCACCAGTCGAGCAGCGAGCCGGCGATCGGCGCGGATCCGCTCATAAACCAGCGCGAATGCTCCAGGCCCATCTGGCGCCGGATTCGTTGTTTGATCACACCGCTGATGATCGGCAGCTTCAGCAGCAGCGCCAGGCGCTGGGCGGGCAGCTTATCCAGCACCTGCAGCTGAAAAATTTTCCACAGACGCGGCACCGAACCAAAAAAGGTCGGTCGGCACTCTTTTAATGCGTCGATAAAGCGATCAACTGAATGGACAAACCACAGCTGCCCCTGATGCACGATCGAGGAAGCCTCCACATAGGACCGCTCGGTGCAGTGAGCCAGCGGGAGGTAGGAGAGCAGTCGATCCTCAGGGCCAAAGTCGAGCGCTCTGCCAATCTGGTCGCCGGCGTACAGGAAGCTTTGGTAGGTGTGCACCGCACCTTTCGGTTTGCCGGTGCTGCCGGAGGTATACAGAAGCGTCATGACGTCGTCGGGCGCCGGCACAAAGCTTTCGGCCAGCGGTTCATGCTGATCGAGCAGGTCCTGCCACTGATACTGGCAGTCGAGGGTCGGGTAAGGAAACGCGATGCGAACCACCTCCGGGCCGATACCTGCGTCCTGCTCTTCCGGATGGTCGAGCTTGCCCACAAACACCGCCCGGCTGCCTGAGTCTTCCAGCGTGTGGCGCGTGGTGCTCTCGCTGGCCGAGGAGTAGATCGGCACAGAGATGTAGCCCCCGACCATCAGCGCGAGATCAGCGATGATCCACTCAGCGCAGTTGCGCGAAAAAATGGCGATCCGGTCGCCGGGCTCGAAACCCATCGCGCGCAGGGCGCTGGCCAGCCGGCGCGCCTGGTCGGCGCAGTCACCCCAGGTAAAAACCCGGGTGCCATCATCCGACGGCTGATGAAGATACGGCTGTTGAGGGCACTCGCTTTCGTATCGGTAGAGGTAGGCCTGCGGGGTCGTCAACTGATCGGGCATAGGGCTGCGCTCCGTGTCTGGCTGCCGGTGGGGGCCGTATCTTACCGCGGCTGGCGCAAGGTTTCGGCCTCACCCGCTGCGTTGACGCTCTCCGAGGGGCTCACGCAAATTCAAACGGTAGTACAAAAAACCCAACATTTAGCGTATAAGGGGCGCACTGACCACAATCCCAGGAGGGGACCATGAAATCTACGCCAGTTCGGTCGGCGCTGACCCGCACGACTCTGCTCGCTACTGGAATTTGGCTTGCGCTGCCCGCGCAAGCGCAAGACCCAATGCTGGAAGAAATTGTCGTAACCGCGCAGAAGCGTGAACAGAGCCTCCAGGACGTCCCAATTTCCGTGAACGTTGTTACCGGACGCAAGATGGAAGACGTCGGGCTCAAGAAGATCGACGACCTGCAAAACTACGTCCCCAACCTGACGATGTCCGAAACCGGCATCGGCAACAACATTTATATCCGCGGCATCGGCTCGGGCATCAACCCGGGGTTTGAACAGTCCTCGTCCATGTTTGTGGACGGCGTCCACTACGGCCGCGGCCAGCTGGCCCGCGCCCCGCTGTTCGACATGGCGCGCGTTGAGGTGCTGCGTGGCCCCCAGAGTATCCTGTTCGGTAAGAACAGTATCGCCGGCGCCATCAGCCTGACGACCGCGCAGCCGACCCAGGAATTCGAAGGCCAGGTGTCGGCGCTGTATGAGCCGGACCACGGCGAACAGGAAGTGAGCGTCATTCTCTCTGGCCCGATCAGCGAGACGCTGTCCGGCCGGCTCGCCGTGCGCAAGCGCGACATGGACGGCTACATCGAAAACATCACCATCGGCGGGGACGAGCCCAACCGCGACGAGTTGACGGTTCGCGGCATCTTGCGCTGGGATCCGACCGACCAGCTCAGCGTCAGCGCCAAGTTCGAACGCAACGAGTTTGACGTGCGCGGCCGCCAGGTAGAGATCTTCAGCGATACCTACGGGTTTCCCGGTCCGATTCCGACCAACCCGCTGGCGATTCCCTACTCCCAGTTCCAGGTTCTGGCCTTAGGGCAGGACCCGTCGGCGCTGGACGTGACTCAGGATTTCCGCCGCAGCGCCAACGGCGACTTCAGCAACAACGAGTCGGACAACTTCACGCTGAACGTCGATTATGACTTTGGCGGCTTCACGCTGTCGTCCATCACGAGCTACGTGCAGTATGAGTTCAGCGAGCTATGCGACTGCGACTTCAGCGGCGCCAACGTGATTCTCGCCCCGCTGGAGGAAGACTACGACCAGTTCTCCCAGGAGCTGCGCCTGACCTCACCCGGTGGCGAAACCGTCGACTGGATCGTCGGTGCGTTCTACCAGACCAACGACCAGTCTTCGCCTGACGCTACCGGCGTACCCGGCAACAGCCTCATCGGACCGGTTGTGAACGGCCTCCTGGGTCCAGGCGCCGGTGACCTGTTTGTCAACAGCTCGGCCGCCCGGACCTTCACCCAGGACACCGACGCGCTGGCCATCTTTGGTCAGGCTACCTGGAACGTGTCGGATACGCTGCGGTTAAGCCTCGGTCTGCGCTACACCGATGAGTCCAAGGACGCCACGCGCAACATCGTGCTGTCCGACTTTGCCACCGGTCAACCGATCAATCCGGCCACCGAGCCGCTGCGCTTTGGCACCGCGGCCGCGGTCTACGCCGGCCTGTTCGGCATCCAGGTGATTGGCCACGACCTCGTTGGCCAGCGCGATGACAGCTCCACCGATATCTCGCTGAACGGTCAGTGGGACGTTACCGACGACACGATGCTCTATGCCTCGTTCTCCACCGGCTTCAAGGCCGGCGGCTTCGACACCCGCTCCAACACGATTCCGGGCGCTTCGGCGATCGGCGTGCCGGGTATCTTCGCGCCGGGAACGCTGCCTGACGGCACCTTTGAGTTCGAGGACGAGCAGGCGGACTCTCTGGAGATCGGCGCCAAGATGCGGCTCGCTGACGGCGCTGCGGAGCTGAATGCCGCGGCATTCTTCACCTCCTACGAAGATCTGCAGATCAGTATCTTCGACGGCATCCTGGGCTTTAACGTGGGCAACGCCGCCGAGGCTGACATCCAGGGCGTGGAGCTGGACGGTCGCTGGCAGATCACCGAGTCATGGGGTATGTACGGCGCGGTGGCGTTCACGGACTTCGAGTTCAAGAACTTCCAGAACGGCCAGTGCTTCTTTGGCGAGCCCGATCCGGAAGGTGACCGCCTGTGTGACCGCACCGGCGAAACCAACCAGTACGTCGCGGACTATTCCGGCTCGGTCGGTTTTGACTACCGCACGGACATCGGTAGCTCGCTGTTTTTCCGCGGCAACCTCGATATCAACTTCACCGACGAGTTCTTCACCGCGCAAAACAACGATCCGCTGACGGTGCAGGACGCCTACGCCAAGATCAACCTGCGTCTCGCCCTGAGCAATCAGGCTGACACGTGGGAAGTGGCGCTGCTGGCCCGGAACCTGAACGACGAAGACGTGATCCGCTACTCCAACCCGGTACCGCTGTCCGGCACCTTTGGTTCCAACAGCGCATACGGCTTTGTCGAGCGGCCCCGTTCCATCGCTCTGCAGGCAAGCTACCGCTTTTAGCGGAGCCTGACCGACTCAATGCCCCGGCGGACTCTCCGTCGGGGCATTTCAAACCCCGGGCCGGCTGAATCCCTCAGCGTCTTCTCAAGCCCGATGCCTAGATCCCAATGTAATATCGACCACAGAGCCAAGCCGGTGACGCGTCAGCCATGAGTCGACCGAAGTTTTCTTCCCAGTGGGCAACCGTCATGACGATGACCGGTCTCGCCGTTGGGCTGGGCAACGTCTGGCGCTTTCCCTACATGATGGGGCAGCACGGCGGCGGCGCTTTTCTCGTGATGTATCTGCTGCTGATGCTGGCTTTTGCCGTGCCGGCCATGAGCGCGGAGTGGGCGTTTGGGCGATCCACCGGCCGCGGGCCGATCGGCGCCATGGCGGCGGCCTTCGGTAAAACGCCGGGCACTGCGGCGGGCATCATCGTGCTGCTGAGCGTGCTCGTTACCGCAAGCTACTATTCGCTGGTGGTCGGCAACGTTGCCTACAGCACCTGGTTTGCCGTGAGGCACGGCTTTGCAGAGCAAACGCTGGAAACCTATCAGCAGGAGCTTGGCAACCATCCGCTGCAGCTGGCTTTTGCGCTGCTGGTGGTGCTGGCCTCAACGCTGATTGTCACGCGAGGGCTCAAACGAGGTGTCGAGCTGGCCAACGTGGTGCTTGTGCCACTGTTCGGCGTGGCGGCCGTTTATCTGATCTTTGCGGTCCTGCGGCTGGACGGGGCGTTTGACAAGCTGACGGGGTTTATCACGCCCGATTTCTCGCGCCTGAACGTCGACGTCGCCTTTGCCGCGCTGGGTCAGGCCTGTTTTTCGGTGGGCCTCTCCGGCACCGTCGGCGTGGTGCTGGGCAGCTATCTGCGCCGGCGGCAGGCGGTGCTCGGCACCGCGCTGACAACCGCCGGCCTGGACGTTATGGCCGCGCTGCTGGCGGCACTTTTTGTGGTGCCGGCGGTGCTGATGTTTGGCATCGACATGACGGCCGGACCCGGGCTGTTGTTCGACACCCTGCCCCACCTTTTCAGCCTGCTGCCCGGCGGACGCTGGCTGGCCGGCATTTTCCTGCTGTCCTGGGTCAGCGTGGCGCTGCTGAGTATCGTCGCCACCCTGGATACCCTGACCACCGGCTTTGGCGAGCTCAAGCTCCTGGCGCCGCTGCGCCGCTGGCTGACGCCGGCGTTTGGACTGGCGATTGCGATCCTGGTGACGCCGATCGCGTTTAATCCGCAGTGGCTGGGCATGCTGGACACCATCTTTGGCTCCGGCATGTTTATCCTCGGCTCCCTGCTGGCGATTACCGGGCTGGGGTGGGGCTTAGGAAAGCGAACAACGGCACAGGAAATTGACCCCACCGGCGGCATGCCGTGGCTCGTGTTTTGGATTCGGTGGGTGATACCGCCGACGGTGGCGGTGATTCTGGTCGGCTTTGTTTACAGCTCAGTGACCGGCGGCCACTGAGCCTTCAGGGCCTCAGCTTGGGTCGCGGTCTTCCGGCTCCGGCTGGCCCGCAGTGGACTGGTCCTTGGGGCGAACCGCTTCGGTGATCAGCGCCTGCGCCGCCTGCTCAGGGTTTTGAAACTTACGGCCTTCGAGAGCGCCGGCATGACAGTGGTAGTCATCATGCTTCTTGCCCTTGTGGCAGCCATCTTCGTTCAGCGAGGTATCGTGCGCCAAAATTGCCGGCGAGAGCAGCGTTCCCAGGAGCCCGGCCAGCAGCAGTCGAAAATTTTTCATCACAGCGTCCAATCTGTCTAGGTCTGTCAATTTAGCAAAGTGCGGGGCACCTGACCGCTGCTGCCGGATCAGCGGATCAGTCTGCTTCGCAGGCGGCCCCTACGGCACTCGCTCCCCTAGTTTTTGCCGGGTTTGCCTTCCTTCTCAGGCTTCTTCTGACCCAGGCGTGCCGCCACCAGCGCGGCGTTCATGGCTCGACGATCGGCGAAGCTGCGGCCCTTCAACGGCCCCTCGTGACAGTGAAACTGGCCGCTTTTGGTCTCCTGATGGCAACCGTTTTTGTCGACGGTCAGCTTGTGGGCGGCTGCCGGACCCGCCACCATCGCCAACGTTATCGCCAGCAGCCGAATACTTTTTCTCGCTACTACGGGCATCAAATGCTGAGCCTTCACATCATTAGAGGTTGGTTTCATGGGCTGATCCCCTGTTGTTCTGTGCACTGAGCATAGGTGAACACATCACACTGAACAACTGTATAGGTTAAATAATCGTTTTTTTGTATCTGTGCATTGTTCAGTGATCCGGTAGTCTCACCCTTACCAGGTGATGGGAGTTCAGCATGAAAACACCGACACCCGATCGAGGGGTTGTATACCGGCACACGCGGCTAATGCGTCAGCGCTTTGGCCTCGATAACGGCCACTGGCCACGCACTTTTTTCAGCGCCTGGCTCAGGCGTTATTATCTGGCGGCCCGGCTGAGGGCCGTATTGCTGACCGCTAAGCCACAGCGACGGGTTGACCCATGCGATGACTGGCAGCGCAGCACCACGGCCGACATGTGTCCGTCCTGCACCTGCTGAGCGGAACATAACTGTTCTCAATCGATCTCCAAGGAAGTTGGCTTTTTGAACAACCCGCTGATCTACGGCACCACCGTTCTGGTCTGGGGCAGCACCTGGCTGGCCATCAACTACCAGCTGGGAGTGGTCCCGCTGGAGGTGTCGGTCTTCTATCGTTACGCCCTTGCGGCCCTGCTCCTGCTGGGATTCTGCGCCGTGACCGGACGGACGCTGAGGTTCAACCTGGCGGAGCATAAGCTGTTTGCCGGGGTCGGCGCGCTGATGTTCAGCCTGAATTATCTGATGGCCTACGCAGCCCAGCAGTACGTCAGCTCAGCGCTCAACGCGCTGATATTCTCGTGCATCCTGTGGCTGAACATTTTGAACGCCAGGATCTTTCTCAAGGTGCGCTCGGAGCGTGAGGTGCTTCTCGGGGCCGCCTTCGGCATGCTGGGCATCGTTGTACTGTTCTGGCCTTCCCTTTCGACGGTCGAAGTATCCGACGCGGTGCTTCTGGGCGGCGCCTTCAGCCTCATGGGGGCGCTTTCAGCCTCGCTGGGCAACATCCTGTCGCAGCACGCGCTGACGCAGCTGCCGGTGCTCCAGGTGAACGCCTGGGGCATGAGCTACGGGGCGCTGTTCAACCTGCTGGTCTGCCTGGCCCTGGGGCGGCCGTTTCTCTTCGATCCGTCGATTGCCTACGTCGGCTCTCTGCTCTACCTGGTGCTGGCCGGCAGCATCGTGGCTTTTGTCCTTTACCTGACCCTCGTCAGCCGGATCGGCGCCCACCGCGCAGGTTATACGGTGGTGATGTTCCCGGTGGTGGCAACGCTGCTGGCGGTGGCGTTTGAGGGCCTGGAGCTCAGCCGCTGGCTCCTGGCCGGTATGGCCCTGGTGCTCACCGGTAACGTGATGATTCTGCGGCAGGGCAAAAAAGCTTCACAGGACACTCGACGATTCTCAGGAAATGAGAATTCGGCGTGATCCAATAGCTTCGCGCTAGAGGAGAACGCCATGCAAGCCACCCAACAACTCGTCGATTTTCCGCTTCCCGAGAACCCGTCCGGCAAGCGCCACGACGCGGGCCCCAGCGCCCGGCAGCAGCGGGCGAGCCAGTCGGTCGTTGGCAAAACGGTCACCGGAATCATCTCCAGGCCCGTCAGTGGAGGCCGAGAGTCGCTGTTGATGCTGCAGTTCAGCGATGGCTCCTGCTTTGAATTTGTGTCTCCAGCAGCGCAGAGAGCTCTGAGCCGCCACAGCGGTCGCACGTCCGCCGCGGACACGGCGGCCGACAACAGCCTCCAACAGCTCTCCTTTTTCCCCCATGACGGAAAGCCGGCAGCGTCTTCAACTCCGGTGTTCTGACGGCGCTTTGGCTGCCTGCATCCGCACGCTGGGCAGCCGCCACCACTTAAGCCATTCCTTTCCGTCACCTCAAACCCGGCCTACTGGCCGGGTTTTTTTTTGCGCCGCCGCCGGACCGATGACGAACGGCACTGCAACATCTGAGTTGATTTGATATCATTTTGTTATCTTTTCAATTCAAGGCGATCGGATGAATACAGAAAAAGTCATAAAGGTCAGCTCGGGCTACGTCATGCTAGTCGGTCTCGCGGTCGCTCAGCTGCTCGGTGTTTTGGCGTTTGTCTTCGCCGTGGAAGCGTCCAGCGATCTCTGGAAGATTCCGGCGGTGCTGCTGAACATCGGAATTCTCATCCTCTGGTTCGGCCTGTTTATGGTCAACCCGAACCAAGCCAAGGTTCTGCAGCTGTTCGGCAGCTATGTGGGCACGGCGCGTAACCCCGGACTCCGCTGGGCAAACCCCTTTTACTCCAAGAAGGCTGTTTCCGTGAAGGTGCGTAACTTCGAAAGCGGGAAGCTGAAGGTCAACGAATCTTCCGGCAGCCCGATTGAGATTGCCGCGGTGGTGGTCTGGCGCGTCGTCGATACCGCAGAGGCCGTATTTGAGGTGGATGACTTCGAAGAGTTCGTCAATATCCAGAGCGAGGCTGCGCTTCGTAACCTGGCCACGTCCTATCCGTACGAGTCCGACAAGGAAGACGAGACCTCCCTGCGCAGCCACCCCGCGAAGATCTCCGAGTCGCTGCGGAAAGAAATCCAGGATCGGCTGGAGAAGGCCGGAGTGGAGGTGATCGAGGCACGGATCAGCCACCTGGCCTATGCGCCGGAAATTGCGAACGCGATGCTGCGGCGCCAGCAGGCCTCAGCCATCATTGCGGCCCGGGAGCGGATTGTGGAAGGTGCCGTCGGCATGGTCGAGCTGGCGCTGTCGGAGCTCAGCCGGCAGGAAATTGTTGATCTGGACGAAGAGCGGAAGGCCACCATGGTGAGCAATCTGCTGGTGGTGCTTTGCAGTGAAGACAACGCCCAGCCGGTGCTCAATACCGGTACGCTCTACTAACCCTCGCCAAGGCGGTCGGCCAGGAGTTAGCTGATGCCCCGCAAAAAGGCGTTTGCGCTGCGAATGAGCGATGACATCTTCGCCGCCATTCAGCGCTGGGCTGACGACGACCTGCGCTCCGTCAACGGCCAGATCGAGTTTCTGTTGCGGGAGGCGCTGCGGGACAGCGGCCGGATTCCGCCGCCAAAGGCGGATCCGGCGCCGGGCACTAAGACGCCCGACGACGGAGACGGCTAGCCCGAGGCCAGCGCAGCGATGCGCTCCTCTAGCGGCGGGTGCGTCATCATCAGGCGCTTAAGCCCCGCCGTGCCTTTGCCGCTGATGCCAAACGCTTCCACCGAGTCGGGCAACGAGCTGTGGCCATAGGTCTGGCTCAGCCGCCGTAGCGCGCTGATCATCTTGTCCCGACCTGCCAGCTCCGCCCCGCCCTGGTCGGCGCGGAACTCGCGCTGCCGGGAGAACCAGGCGGCAATGATGCTCGCCAGCAGGCCGAGGGCGACCTGAGCCACCATGACCACCAGGAAATAGCCCATGCCGCCGCCGCGTTCGTTGCGGAACACCACCTGATCCACCACCATGCCGATGATGCGGGCAAAAAAGATCACAAAGGTGTTCAGAACTCCCTGCAGCAAGCCCATGGTTACCATGTCGCCATTGGCTACGTGCGCCACCTCGTGGCCGAGCACCGCCTCAACCTCGTCGGCCGTCATCGCCGTGAGCAGCCCTGTGCTCACGGCCACCAGCGCATCGTTGCGCTTCATGCCCGTGGCAAACGCGTTCATCTCAGGCGCGTCGTAGACCGCCACGTCCGGCATCCCGATGCCCGCCTTTTCCGCCTGCCGTTTGACGGTGTCGACCAGCCATGCCTCGGTGCTGTTGGCCGGCTGTTTGATGACGCGGGCACCGGTACTCTTGAGCGCCAGCCACTTCGACATGGCCAGCGATATGAATGATCCCGCCATGCCGAATACGGCGGAAAAGATCAGGAGCCCCGTCAGGTTGATGCCGCTCCCGCTGCGGGCCAGCGCGTCCTCGATACCCAGCACCTTGAGGACAATTGTCGCCAGCGCGATGACCGCCATGTTGGTTGCCAGAAAAAGAAAAATCCGGGTCATAATGCCTCCAGGTCTTAAACCACTCGCCTGGCCAGCCAGGCCGACGAGTCGCGAGGAATTCGCTTGATGTGTTGCGTCAAACCGTTGATCTGGGTTTTGTTGTGGGGCGAATCAAGTCCCCCGGCTGACAGCCGCCTGGCACCGAGGCAACTCTTGGCAGTGGGCGGACCGCGTGCCAAAAGGAAAGATAGTCGCCCATGATTGCGCAAGTATTACGAGGCGCCGGCTTTGCGCTCGGCGGGTTTGGCTGGCTTCGCCGGCCAGGGTTACGTCGATTTCTGCTGGTCCCGCTGCTGATCAATCTGCTGGTCTTTGGCGCCGCTGCCACCTATTCCCTAACGCGTTTTGGCGACTGGCTGGAGACGCTGCTGCCGGCGTCGCTGGGCTGGCTGTGGTGGGTCCTGCTGCCGCTGGCCGCAATCGTTTTGCTCGTTGTGGTGTATTTCACCTTCACCATGGTGGCCAACCTCCTGGCCTCACCCTTCAACGATCGGCTGGCCGAGCGGGTGGCAGACCGGCTCGGTCACCGCATCGACGAAACGCAGCGAGCGGGCGCCTGGGCTGGCCAGATTCTGAAGGCCACTCTGGGAGAGCTCCGCAAGTGGCTCTACTTTGCCTTTCTTGCCCTACTGGCGCTGGCCTGCTGGCTGTTTCCACCCACCACGCTGCTGGCGCCGTGGGTGTGGCTGCTGGTGGGCATATGGATCTTTGCCTTCGAGTATCTCGACTATCCGCTGGGTAACGCCGGGCTGGGCTTCGGCGGCAAACATCGCTGGATCCGCGAGCATCGCTGGTACGCGCTGGGCTTTGGCGGGACCCTGACCGTGATGACGCTGATTCCCGTGGTCAATTTTGCGGTGATGCCCGCTGCGGTCTGCGGGGCAACCGAGCTCTGGGTCTACTGCGAGCGGCGGGAGCGCGCCTGAATCGATGGCCCGCGCCGCGAGCTACGTCGGACGCTTTGCCCCGTCTCCGACGGGCCGGCTGCACATGGGCTCGCTGATTGCCGCGCTCGCGAGCTACGCCCAGGCGCGTCAGCAGCAGGGGCGGTGGCTTCTGCGGATGGAAGATATCGACCCGCCCCGCGAGCGACCCGGCGCCGCCGAGGCCATCGAGGCGGACCTGAAGCGCTTCGGCATGTCGCCCGATAAACCAACGCTTTTTCAGAGCACGCGTACCACCGCCTACCAACAGGCGCTCAATCGACTGAAAGCGAGCGGTCACGTGTTTCCCTGCGGCTGCAGTCGCCGCCATCTGGGGCACGGGCACCTGTATCCACAAACCTGCAGCGGCGGTCTGCCGCCAGGGCGCGAGCGACGCAGCTGGCGCGTTCGGGTGAGCGGGCGCTATGCCTTCGACGATCTGCTGCAGGGAGCCTACGGTCAGCAGCTCGAAACGGAGGTGGGCGCGTTCATCCTGTGGCGAGCTGACGGCCAGCCCGCTTACCAGCTGGCCGTGGTGGTCGACGATTATTTTCAGGGGATTACCGAAGTGGTGCGCGGCAGCGACCTCATCGGCTCCACGCCTCGACAGCTGTTCCTGCAGCGGCTGCTCGGGCTGCCGCAGCCGGCTTATCTTCACCTGCCGGTGGCCCTCAACGAACAGGGCAACAAGCTGAGCAAACAGACCGGCGCACGACCTATCGACCCACAGCAGCCTATGCCGGCGCTGGCGCGGGCCTGGTCGTTTCTTGGCCAGGAAGAACCTCCAGCGGAGGCGCTGACCTCGCCCGAGGCGTTCTGGCGCTGGGCGCCGGCCCGCTGGAAGGCAAACCGCATTCCCGCGGTAACCGAAATCCCTGCGAACGGTTTATGATGCGGGCTGTTTTGGACATAAGCAGGCAACCGGATGACCGACGTTAATCGCCAGTGGATCATGACTTCGCGCCCAAAGGACATGGTGTCTCGGGAAAACTTCAGCTGGCAGGAGTCCCCAATGCCCGAGCCGGGTGACGGGGAATTTTTAGTCCGAAATCTCTTCCTGTCTTTCGACCCCACCATGCGGGTCTGGATGAACGCGCAGGACAGCTACCTGCCGGCGATCCAGATCGGCGAGGTGATGCGCTGCTTCTCGGTGGCCCAGGTGGTCAAATCGAATCACCCGGATTATGCGGCCGGTGAACTCGTGAACGGCGGCTTTGGCTGGCAGGACTACGCCGTCAGCAACGGCGCCGGACCCATTCCGCCGAGCAAGCTCCATCCGGGCATCGACCCGCAGCTGACGATGAGCGTGCTCGGCATGACCGGCCTGACCGGCTATTTCGGCATGCTGGATGTGGGCGAGGTAAAGCCGGGAGACGCGGTGCTGGTCTCCGGCGCCGCCGGCGCCACCGGCTCGGTAGCCGCGCAGATCGGCCGCATTAAGGGCGCCAGAGTTGTGGGCATGGCCGGTGGGGAAGAAAAGTGCCGCTGGCTCAGCGAGGTTGCCGGTCTCGACGGGGTCATCGACTACAAGTCGGAAAAGTTGAGCAAAGCGCTTCGACAGCACTTCCCCAAAGGCATTGACCTTTACTTCGACAACGTCGGTGGACCAACGCTGGATGCCGCCCTCGCCGGCCTGGCTCTGGGCGGCCGGGTCGTGCTGTGCGGCGCAATCTCAGGCTACAACAGCGCCACCGGTGCTGACGGGCTCAAAAACTACGCCAATCTCATTGTGCAGCGCGGCCGTATGCAGGGCTTCATTATTCTCGACTACGCCAAACGCTACGGCGAGGCGCTACAAGAACTGTCGGGCTGGGTTCAGTCAGGTGACCTGAAATACCAGATCGACCTGCAGGAGGGCCTGGAAAATGCACCGGAGACATTTCAGCGCATCTTCACCGGTGCAAACCAGGGTAAACAGCTGCTGAAGGTTGCGGATCCGACCTAAAGGAAGGGCTGGGGTCAGGGTAAATGGGCAGAATTAAAACAATTTGCCCTGAAACTGACACCCCAAATAATTTGGGGTGCGGGAGCCATACCCGGGATACAACAGCAGCCCGTTAAATGTAACCAGGATAACTGCCGGCGTTTAC
>JBCCCR010000039.1 GCA_039033415.1 Pseudomonadota bacterium
CGCCGGCCAGGGTGGTTCCCTGGCCAAGGCTCGCAACGCCGCTCCAGGCCTTGTGGGACGCGCCCGAAGGGAGCCCCCTTGGGCAACCATAACCGCGTTGCACCGCTTGCCAAGGGCTACGGCCATTGCCGGCGCGATGCGCCTTGTTCTTGGCGCCCAACGGGGCTCTGAAACGCAACGAACTTGCCAAACAGGACACTGGCCGTCAGGATCGGCGAATACGAACCACTTTCATGATTTCGATTTCCATGCCCGCGACCGTCTCGGTTGCCGGGTAGTAGGTCAGGTTGACCCGCGCCCCCGCCAGGTTTTTATATTTTTTGCGGCGACGGTATTTGAATGGTGTCAGTTCACCCTCGAGCATCACGGTATTGAGATACCACTCGCCGTCTTCGCGCTGAACATGGCTATCGACCTTGCGCAGCTCCGAGTGCACGAGGCCGGGGTGTTTCTTCAGCAGCCGTTCGGGATCCATCGACTCAAGGTAGCGTCATGCTCCGGAGGAGAGCTTGCGAACGTCAGGAAAACGGGTGCTGCAAGACGATGTTTTCGCGGCGGTCCGGGCCGGTCGAGACGATATGAACCGGACTGCCAATCACCTCGCTCAGGCGTTCAAGGTATTGTCGCGCCGCGCTCGGCAGCTTGTCCCAGTCTGTCACGCCCCGGGTGCTGTCGTGCCAGCCCGGAAAGTCCTCAAACACCGGCTCACAGTGGGCGTAGTCGGCCACGTCGGTGGGCGGGACGTCAAGCAGCTCACCGTCGAGTCGGTAGCCCACCGCCATGCGAACCGCATCGAACCCATCCAGCACGTCGAGCTTCGTCACGCACAGGCCGCTGATGCCGTTGACCATAACGGCACGCCGCAGCGCAATCGCATCCATCCAGCCGCAGCGGCGCGGACGGCCCGTCGTGGCGCCAAACTCGTTGCCCCGTTTGGCGATCCGGCCTCCAACCTTATCGTTGAGCTCCGTTGGGAAGGGGCCACCGCCGACACGGGTGGCGTAAGCCTTGGTGATACCGAGCACGTAGTCGATTTCGCCGGGTCCGATTCCGACGCCGGTGCAGACACCACCTGCGGTGGTGTTGGACGAGGTGACGTACGGATAGGTGCCGTGGTCGATATCCAGCATGGCTCCTTGCGCCCCCTCAAACAGGAGGTCGCCATCGCTACTGCGATGCGCAGCAACAGCCGCCACCACATCACCCGCCAGCGGCCGCAACGCCTCGCCCCAGGCCAGCGCCTGGTCGATGGTGGCCTCAACGTCTACACGGCTGGATCGGAGGTACCGATCGAGGACAAAGTTGTGATAATCCATCACGCCACGGAGCAGCTCGCTGGCGCGCTCGGCGTGGAACAGATCCGCAACCCGGAGACCGCGCCGGGACACCTTATCTTCATAGGCTGGGCCAATGCCGCGGCCGGTGGTGCCGATGGCCTGCTTGCCTCGGGCTTTTTCCCGCGCCGCGTCCAGCGCCACGTGATACGGCATAATCACCGGACAGGCGCTGCTGATCAGCAGCCGATCCCGAACCTGTACACCCTTGTTCTCCAGCGCCTCAATTTCTTTGAGCAGCGCGTCTGGCGCCAGGACCACACCATTGCCAATCAGGCACTGAACCGTGGGGTGAAGGATGCCGGAGGGAATCAGGTGCAGGACCGTGGTTTCGCCGTCGATCACCAGGGTATGGCCGGCGTTATGCCCACCCTGGAAGCGGACCACCGCCGCCACCTTCTCGGTCAGGACGTCAACAATCTTGCCTTTGCCCTCGTCACCCCACTGGGTTCCGAGCACCAGTACACTTTTCCCGCCCATAGCCCTCAGTGTCCTACTGTTTTACAAAGTTCAGCAAAATCAGCCCCGCCAGCATACAGGCGCCGCCGAAGGTCCGCAGAGTTTTGTCGTCAAGTGAGGCTAGCTGTCGCATGGCCTCTCGCCAGGCTGAAGGGCTGGCGAACGGCAGCAGGCCTTCGAGGATCAGCACCAGGCATACAGCGGCCAGCAGATCAGACACGCAAACTCCCCATGTATTTCTCGCGAAGACGGCAACAGTGGCTGGATAAGATCAGAGTGAGTTCCAGCGCGGCCACCGCCCGGGCGACGCGCAAGAGCGGCGGCGCGTCCGCCGGTCGCCGTTAGGTTTGAGCGGCGAAACCGCCCCGGTTGTGACACCTTCGACCACAGGCCCGACCGCTAAGCCGGCTGAGCCCAAAGCCGTCGAGGGGACGCTAGTCGACGTCTACCTGTTGGCCGAAGTAGTCGAAAAATTCCGAAGTAGAGTCCAGCATCATGACGTCACCGCCATTGCCGAAGGTTTGCCGGTAGGCCTGCAGGGAGCGGTAGAACGAATAGAACTCGCGATCTCTTTCGTAGGCCTGCGCGTAGAGGTTTGCAGCCTGCGCATCTCCCTCACCGCGAATCCGCTCGGCGTCGCGTTGCGATTCAGCCAGCAGGACGGTGCGTTCTCGGTCAGCACCAGCAGCAATTTTTTCAGCCTCCTCGTTGCCTTCCGAACGCAGCTCGTTGGCCACCTCTTTTCGCTCAGCCCGCATCCGGCTGAATACCGAGCTGCTGACCTGATCCGGAAGATCGATTCGCTTGACGCGGACGTCAACAATTTCGATACCCAGCGAACTGGCGACGCCGCTGGCGCGAACCACCAGCGACTGCATAATCTCTTCGCGTTCGGTTGAGATCACTTCCTGCAGCGTGCGCTTCGCAAACTCGGCCCGCAGTCCGTCAGCGATGATCTGGCTGAGGCGCTGACGCGCTCGAACCAGGTCTCCGCCTCCGGTGGCAGTGTAGAAATCGCGAACGTCGGAGATGCGCCATTTGACGAAGGAGTCGACGATCACGTCCTTTTTCTCGGAGGTGATGAAACGCTCCGGCTGCGCATCCAGCGTGAGAATCCGACGGTCGAATTTGCGCACGTTGTTCACGATGGGCAGCTGCCAGTGCAGGCCCGGCTCAAAATCGGTTCGAACGACCTCACCCAGGCGGAACTTGGCGGCGTATTCCACCTCGGAAACGGTGAACGCCGACAGGTAAAGCAGGATGGCGACCAGTGCGCCGACAATAATTCCTAATCCTTTCATGATCAGCTCCCATCCCGGCCGCGACGCGGCGTTTGTCTCGGGTCGAAGGTGTCGTTGTTCGCACCCGAGTCCGACCGGAAGTCAGAATTGTTGCTGCGCTGCAGTGCTGGCGTCGTGTTCCGAATGATTTCGTCCAGCGGCAGATACATCACGTTGTTGCCTTCTTTGACGTCGACAATGACTTTGGACGTGCTCCCAAGGACGTTTTCCATCGTCTCGAGGTACAGACGCTGGCGGGTGACCTCCGGCGCCAGCTGATACTCGTCGAGCAGCAGGCTGAAGCGCTGGGCTTCACCTTCAGCCCGAGAGGTGACCGCCGACTTGTAGGCTTCCGCCTCCTGGATCAGGCGAGCCGCTCGGCCGCGCGCTTCCGGCACTACCGAGTTGGCGTAGGCCTGGGCTTCATTCTGAGACTTCTCTTTGTCCTCGCGAGCCTTGATGGCATCGTCGAAGGCGTCTTTAACTTCCTGGGGCGGTCGAACCTCCTCCAGGTTGACCGCGGTGATCTCAACGCCGGTTTCGTAGCGATCCATGATGGACTGCTGGATTTCGCGAATCTGAAACGCGATCTCAGCCCGGCCCTCGAGCAGGACAAAGTCCATAATGTTGTCGCCGACCACCTGACGCATCGCCGATTCAGCGGCCTGCCCCATGGTGGCCTCGGGATCCTGCACGTTGAACAGGAAGGCCTCAGCGTCTTTCACCCGGAACTGGGTCGCCATACGCATGTCCACGATGTTTTCGTCCAGCGTGAGCATGTAGCCTTCCGCAACGTCGGAGCGAATCTGCTCGACGTTGACGCGATAAACCCGATCGATGGGTCTCGGCAGCGTGAAGTTCAGGCCGGGCTGCATCGTTTTGACGTGCTGGCCGAAGCGCAGCACAACCCCGCGCTCCGGTTCGTCGATGGTGTAGACCGAGTCGACCAGCAGCCAGACAACAATGGCTGCGATCGCCAGGAAAAACAGGCCAGCATTGCCGCCGCCGCTGCTTGATCCGCGTCGACCACCGCCGCCAAAAATGCCGCTGATCCGGTTCTGCAGATTGCGAAAAACCTCATCCAGATCGGGCGGCTGATCGCCACCGCCACCAGACTTCCAGGGGTCTTTTCCGTTGCCGGGTTCGTTCCAGGCCATGCGTAATTCCTATAGTGACGGGGTGGGCGGCGAGCCCACCATTTTAAAGTTCTCTCCCGGCAGCAGCAACATCACCGGTAGGTTCCTGCCCCGCGTTGACGGCTGAATCCGGGCATTGACCGGGCGGGAAATGGTCCGGCCACTCCCGCTCCAGCGCTTCGTACTCTCGACCGGCGATGGCACAGCATAGCTGCCAGCCGCCCTGATCTGTGGACTGCTCCTGGGTGACGCAACCCATGCTGAACAGTCTCGCGCGCAGCTTGCCCTCCGAAGGCTCGAGCGTCAGCTCGCGCTCCACCAAGCGTCCCGCCAGCTGTTCGCGGATCGCCACGAGCAGCAGGTCGAGCCCGGCGCCGGTATTAGCTGAAAGCCACACGCGCTCGCCGTCCGTCCGCTGCTGACGTTCGGGCGGCCGGCCCAGCAGGTCAATCTTATTGTTGACCACCAGCTGAGGCACGTCGCCCGCGCCGATTTCTTCCAGGACCGCCGCAACCGATTCCACTCGCTCGTCGCGGTTGGGGTCAGCGGCATCCACCACATGGAGCAGAAGATCAGCGTCCCGGGTCTCCTCGAGCGTCGACTTGAAGGCCGCCACGAGCTCATGGGGCAGGTGACGAATAAAGCCCACCGTATCCGCCAAAACCACATCCGACCCGCCCGAAACGGTTCCGTTTGGACCTTCCACCGCCGAGTAGTTCAGTCGGCGCAGTGTTGGGTCGAGCGTCGCAAACAGCTGATCAGCCGCGTAGACCCCGCCGTCGGTGAGCCGATTGAACAGCGTCGACTTCCCCGCGTTCGTATAGCCCACCAGCGACACCAATGGCACTGAGCTACGCGCTCTGGACCGACGGCTCTGCCGCCGCTGCCGGGTCAGGCGCTCAAGCCGCTTGTTCAGCGTCTTTACTCGCGCCCCAAGCAGTCGACGGTCGGTTTCGAGCTGGGTCTCACCTGGACCACGCAGTCCGATACCGCCTTTCTGCCGCTCGAGGTGCGTCCAACCTCTCACCAGCCGAGTGGACAGGTGTTTGAGCTGCGCCAGCTCCACCTGCAGCTTGCCCTCGTGCGAGCGTGCCCGCTGCGCAAAGATATCCAAGATCAGCGTGTTCCTATCGTGAACACGCCGGCACGTGATTTTTTCCAGATTCCGTTCCTGGATCGGGCTGAGCTTGTGATTGACCAAAATCGTATCGATCTTAAGCTCTTTCGCCGCCTCGGCGATCTCCTGAACCTTGCCCTTACCGACGAGCGTCGCCGCGTCCGGCGCGCCGCGCGGCGCTTCGATTTCCGCGCACACCTCCAGGCCAGCGGAAGTCGCCAGCTCTCGAAACTCATCGAGATCTTCCTGGCTATCGCGCGCCTGGAAGCGCGGGTGCAGAAGCAGCACGCGGTCGCCACCAGCAGTCGGCTGGCCAGCGTCGTTGGGCAAAAATTCGATCAACGGTCGGATGTGTCGATTGGTACTAACTTATTAAAGATGTGGGGCGCCTTCGGTCGCAAGGCAAGCGCAGTGTTTCGGCGGCGCAGAGCGGCCAGCGGTGGTCAGAGACAGACCTCGTTGTTTGCGCCCGTGAGGGCGCGTCGAGCCAAGTTACTGGTCTTCGTCGGTAATTTTGACGTTTCGCGACGGGACCACGGTCGAAATCGCGTGCTTGTAGATCATCTGACTGACAGCATTTTTTAGTACCACCACAAACTGATCGAATGAATCGATCTGACCCTGCAACTTGATGCCGTTGACCAGATAAATGGACACCGGCACGCGCTCTCTCCGGAGCGCGTTAAGAAACGGCTCCTGCAGTGAATGGCCTTTGGACATCGGGGCGCTCCTTGTTTTTTCTTAGTATCGGGGCTTCAGAAGGGGCATTCCCTGCGGATCCTTCCTGCCGCACCTAACCTGCCTCACGTAAAACCGCGTTAGCCTATACCTGCGGGCTGACGCTAGGGGTTACAACCTTCGCCGGCCGAAAGCCGAACGCAGGTGGGCAGATCCCAATCCAAAACTCTAGCACACGGGAGTGTGTAGGAAGCGTGCAATCTGGCTTCTCGCCGCGGATTTCCAACTTTTTTCCGTAGGATCCAGCCAGCTGACGTCGTCTAGATGGCGAAGCCAGGTGAGCTGTCGTTTGGCGAGCTGCCGAGTCGCCGCACAGGCTCGGGCCTCAAGGTCGTCCAGCGACCCGTGTCCAGCCAGGTGGGAGATGGCGTGACGATAACCAACGGCCCGCATCGCCGGGGTTTCTGCGGTCAGCCGCGGGTCGCTCATGAGCGCCTTGACCTCGTCCAGAAACCCTAGCCGCAGCATGGCCGCAAAGCGGTTGTTGATCTGCCCGTGCAGGACCCGCCGCTCGCGTGGCGACACGGCCAGCCTTAGGAAATTACCCGAAAATCCTCCCGATTTTCCCGCCTGCAGCGTCGACAGCGGCTCGCCCGTGATTCGAAACACCTCCAACGCCCGCTGAATTCTTTGCGGATCGTGACGATGGATGCGGGCAGCCGCGGCGGGATCCACGCGCGCCAGCTCGTCGTGTAGCGCCGGCCAACCCTTGCGTTCCGCCTCTCGCTCGAGGGCCGCCCTCACCTCAGGATCCGCATCCGGCAGCATCGCCAACCCGTCGATCAAGGCGCGAAAATAGAGCATCGTCCCGCCTACCAGCACCGGCGTGTGGCCACGAGCGGTGATTTCGCCAATCTGGCTGGCGGCGTCAGCGGCAAACT
The DNA here is from genome assembly GCA_039033415.1 of Pseudomonadota bacterium. Classification (NCBI taxonomy): domain Bacteria; kingdom Pseudomonadati; phylum Pseudomonadota; species Pseudomonadota bacterium. Next base: position 6,946 of record JBCCCR010000039.1, read on the forward strand.
CGGCGGCGCTGTAGGTCTCCCAAGGTTCCCTGATGTCGAGCAGGCGATGGGGTGCGCGGGCCAGGGTGGCCGGATCAGGTTTGGCCGTGCCGATGTCCATGCGGCGGTACACCTGAGCCGAATCGACGCTCACCAGCTCGAATCCACCTCGTTCGTAGAGGTCGATCGCGAGCGCCGTCTTGCCCGCTCCCGTGGGGCCCATGACGCAAATGACGGGCGGCCGTGCGGCCCCTGACAAGACTAGCGTCCCCGCAAAAACAGTCGGTCGAGCGATTTCATGTCAAGCTGAGTCCAGGTGGGCCGGCCGTGATTACACTGGCCGCTGCGCTCGGTTCGCTCCATGTCGCGGAGCAACGCGTTCATTTCGCTGATTTCCAACCGTCGGTTGGCCCGGACAGAGCCGTGACAGGCCATGGTGGAAAGGACCTCGTTGCGGGCCTCGCGCAGCCGGTTCGAGTGCCCCACGCCAGCGAGGTCGGACAGCACATCCCGGATCAACGCCTCCGGATCGGCCTTGATCAGGATTGACGGCACCTGCCGAATCTTGATTTCTTCCGGCCCGGTCCGATCCACCTCAAACCCGAGTTCGCTGAACACCTCGGGCCTCGTTGCCGCGAGCTCCGCCTCCGGTTCGCTGACCCGCAGCGTCAGCGGCACCAGCAGCGGCTGGCTGCGCACGGCGTTGTCGTCCGCCGAGGTCTTCAGCCGCTCGTAGGTGATGCGCTCATGGGCAGCGTGCATGTCCACAAGCACCAACCCGGCGCTGTTCTGCGCCAGAATGTATACCCCGTGGAGCTGCGCCAGCGCATACCCCAACGGCGGCGCCTCGGCAGGATCAGCCGCGGCCGGCGCCAGCTCCATCGCCACCTTCGCTGACCCCGCTGCGCCCGATCGATAGAGGCCAGACCAGTCGGCCGCCGGCTCGCGGACGCTCAGGGGTGCGCGCAGCTGCGAGGGCGGCGCCAGCGACATTGTTGAGGTCGAGCCACCGGCATAAGCAGGTGCCGGCGGACCGTCATCCTGACCTGGCCGGAGTGATCCGAGGACGCCGTGCAGTGACTGAAAGATAAAGCTGTGGACCAGCCCCGAATCGCGGAACCGAACTTCGTGTTTCGCTGGATGCACGTTCACGTCCACCCGCTGCGGATCGAGCGTAAGCTCGAGCACAAAGACCGGGTGGCGACCGTGATAGAGCACGTCGGCATAGGCCTGTCTCACGGCGTGCGCGACCAGCCGATCCTTGACCATGCGGCCGTTGACAAAAAAGTGCTGCGCGTCCCCCTGGGATCGGGAAAAGGTCGGCAGCCCGACCCGGCCGCTCAGACGCAGCCCGGCACCCTCCTGCTCGACCGCTACCGACTGCTCGACAAAACCCTGTCCGAGAGCAGCGGCCAGTCGCCGCAGCGAGCGCGCCTCGTTGTCCGCAGGCGGATAGTGCCGGACCGCTTTGCCGTTGTGAGAGAGTCGAAAATCGACGTGAGGGCGGACGAGCGCCAGGCGCCGAACGAGATCGTCAATGTGCCGGAATTCCGTATTCTCGGTCTTCAGAAATTTTCGTCGCGCCGGCGTGTTGTAGAAGAGGTCATTCACCTCGACGGTTGTGCCGATGGGATGCGCAGCGGGTTCGCTGGCCACAACCTCTCCGCCGTCGATGCGCAGCGCCCAGGCTGACGGTTGATCGGCGGCCCGCGAAACCAGCGACATCCGTGACACCGACGCGATGCTAGGCATCGCCTCACCCCGAAAGCCGAGGCTCGCGACCTGCTCCAGATCATCGAGCGACTGAATCTTGCTGGTCGCGTGTCGCGTCAGAGCGAGCTCGAGCTCCTCCCGAGCGATCCCGCCACCGTTGTCGGTGAGCTTGATTCGGCGGCTGCCGCCCCGCTCAATCGCGATGTCGATGCGGTCGCCGCCGGCGTCAAGGCTGTTCTCGGCCAGCTCCTTGACCACGGAGGCCGGGCGCTCGATCACCTCGCCGGCGGCGATTTGGTTGATCAGCTGAGAGGGGAGCTGGCGAATGCCCATCCCCCATTGTCCTACAGGGGGGTGGCCGTTGCCAAAAAATAGCTGTCAGCGCGGGAGGCTGGGCGCCAGCACCCAACCGGAATCATCCAGCTGGGATCACCAGCACGGTGCCGACCTTGAGCATATCGCCGTTGATGGAATTGGCCGAACGCAAGCGACGCAGGCTCACCCGATGTCGTTCGGCGATGCCGCTGAGCGTTTCGCCGCTGGCCACGATGTGCGACCGCTCGGCCGGGTTATTGGCCAGCCAGGTGTCCGGTGGTGGATTGCCATAAAAGTAGTTTTCAATGCCCGCGGCAATGGCGGCAGCAATTTTTCGCTGCCAGTGCGCGGTGCGCAGGCGCCGCTCTTCCTCGGGGTTGCTGATGTAACCGGTCTCGACCAAGACCGATGGAATATCGGGTGCGGTTAGCACCGCAAATGGCGCACTTTCCACGTAGTCTTTGTGAACCGGACCGATACCGCCGAGGGCGTCTAGAATCCGGTCGCCAATCGACTTGCTGACGCCCATGCTGGCGCCCTGTGACAGATCGAGCAGCACCGCAGCCAGGGTTTCATCCTTGTCACCGAGGTTTACCCCGCCCACGAGGTCGGACTGATTGGCACGGTTGGCGAGAAACTTGGCCGCCTCACTACTCGCGCGCCGCCGCGACAGCACAAACACACCGGTTCCCTTCACCTTGCGGTTCTTGAACGCGTCGGCGTGGATCGAGATAAACAGGTCAGCTCGCGCGGCGCGCGCTTTGGCCGGGCGCTCCAGGTGGGGAATGTAGTAGTCGCCGGTCCGCACGAGCATGCCGCTGAAGCCCGGCTGGGCGTCCAGCTCCTTTTTCAGGGCTTTGGAGATCGCCAGCACCACGTCTTTTTCGTAGGTGCCGTTGAGGCCGATGGCGCCTGGATCTTCCCCGCCGTGGCCTGCATCGATGGCCACGATGATGTCGCGGTTGGCTCGTCGATCCATCTGTTTCACGGGTTTAACCGGCGCCGCGGGCGCAGCCGCTTTACCGGCCGGAAACAGGTCCACCACCAGCCGGTGCCCGTACTGTGCAGCCGGCGGCAGGAGAAAGCTCTGCACCTTGGCGCCGGCCTGGAGATCAAGCACCACCCGCAGGCTGCCGTTGTCCCGGCGGCCTGTGCGAACCCGTCTCACAAAATCGCTGTCAGCCGGGGCCGGTGAAAAGCCGTTGGCCGCTTTGGCGTCACTCAGATCCAGCACAACCCGGTCGGGCGAGTCCAGCGTAAAAAGTCGATAGTCCACTGCGCCCGAAAGGTCGAGCACGGCCCGGGTTTTGTCCGGGCTGGTCCACACCCGAAAATCCACCAGCTCTGTGGCGCCGGCGCCACCACAGGCGGCGAGCACCAGCAGTGCAGCAAGCACCCGGTAGCGACAATAATTCGAGACGAAACCCAACATAACGCCCAGGATTTACCGGATTGAGCGGTGTTTTTCAACTATTTTATCGCTTAAACGCGATAAATTATTGATTCTCCAACGTAAAAGGGGCGAAAAACCCATCCTCAGGGGCTTTTAGCGTTGCCTGCCTGGACGGCCCACCCGTCCGTTCCAGCAGGATGCTCAGGCCCGGCTCTGGGAGCACACCGAGACCCCGCTCTGGCCATTCCACCAGCAGGATCGCTCGCTCCGCCAGCCAGTCTTCCAGCCCCAGGAACTCAAGCTCCTGGGCATCAGCCAGCCGATAAAGGTCCAGGTGATAGCAGCGCCGGCCCGCCAGCTCGTAGGGCTCAACCAATGTGTAAGTGGGACTCTTTACCGCACCGCCCACGCCGCCGGCGCGCAGCACCGCGCGAGCCAGCGTCGTCTTCCCGCTGCCTAGGTCGCCGGTGAGAAATACGATCAGCGGCGCATCGACAGGTGCTTCGGCCAGGCGCTCGGCCAGCCGTGCACCGAGGCGCTCGGTGGCCGCCTCGTCCGCCAACGTCAGCTGCACGGATTGACGACCCGCCGTAGCTGATCCACCACATCTCCTGCCAGTAGACCTCGCTGACCGCCTTCGGCGGCCAAGTCTCCGGCCGCTGCGTGCACCGTCACCCCCAGCGCCGCGCCCTCGGCTGGCGTAAAGCCCTGGCAAAGCAGCGAAGCGATCACGCCGGTCAGGACGTCCCCCATGCCCGCCGTGGCCATGCCGGGATTTCCCAGGCTGCACACCTTGAGGTTCTGGCCGTCGTCGATGATGGTCCCGGCTCCCTTGACCAGCGCCACTCCGCCAAGCTCCGAGCGGGCTCGCCTTACGGCAGCAAAGCGATTGGCCTGGACCTCGGCACTGGAGACTCGCAGCAGCCGGGCCAGCTCGCCCGGGTGCGGCGTCAGCACCCAGTTGTGACGTTGAAACGGTTCAGCGGCCAGCAGGTTGAGCGCGTCGGCGTCGACCACCATCGGCCCGTCAAAATTGGCGCAGGCGTGCCAGATTTCCTGAGCCCAGGGGTCGGTACCTAGGCCAGGACCCACCGCAACCACGTCCGCCTGGTCCAGCAGCGGAGCCAGCTGATCGGCGTCAGCCACCGAGCGGATCATCAGCTCCGGGCGACTCTCCGCCACGGCCTGACTGTAGCTGGGATGGGTCGCCAGCTGCACCACGCCCGCGCCGCTGCGCAGCGCGGCGGCACCCGCCAGACGCAGCGCGCCTGGCATCCCCTGATTGCCCCCAACCAGCAGCAGGCGCCCGAAGCTGCCTTTGTGACTGTCGGCCGGTCGCGGCGGCAGGCTCGTCTGAATCAGCCGCTCGCCGAGGCGCGTCGCTGCGGGCGGAACCTGCGCGTACACCGACGGCTCGACGGCCAGGTCGTCGAACAGCAGCTTCCCGCACTGCTCAGGGCCGGCACCGGTCAGCAGCCCCTGTTTCACGCCGATAAACGTGAGCGTCACGTCAGCCTTGACCGCTTGCCCGAGAATGCTGCCGGTGTCGGCACACAGGCCGCTCGGCACGTCGATGGCCAGCACCTGACTCTCAGCATCGTTGATCTTCTCCACCGCGCCGGCAAACTCACCGCCCACGGGACGCGTAATCCCGGTGCCGAGCAGCGCGTCAACGATGACCGCTCCCTTCAACGATGCGCGGATGCCGGACTCAATTTTGCCGCCAGCGGTGACAAAGTCGGCGCATGCCCGCGCTGCGTCACCTCGGAGCGACTCGGCGTTGACCAGCGCATAGAGCGACACGGTCAGGCCCGCCTGGCGAGCCAGCCTTCCAATGACGTAACCATCGCCAGCGTTGTTGCCTGCACCGCACACGATACTGACGGATGAACCCGGCCACAGCGACTGCAGCCGATCCAGCGAGGCCTGCCCGGCTCGGCACATCAACCTATAGCCGTCGGGGTCGCCGTCGCGGGTTGCGATCGCGTCGAGTTCCCGAGACTGTTCTGCCGTGTAAAGGGTTTGGGGTAGTGCCTCAGCCGGAGCCATTGCCGGTATCCTATGGATGATGTTGCAACTTCTGGACCCCACAAATTAAACCAGACCTACCGCCAACTGCCCACCCGGATCCCCAGGCGCACGACATGATCGAGCTCGCCGGACAGATCAAAGACTGGGGCCAGGCGCTGGGATTTCAGCAAGTGGGCATCTGCGATACGGACCTCGCCAGGCACGAGCAGCATTTTCTGCGCTGGCTGGACCTTGAGCGTCACGGCACGATGGCGTACATGGCCCGCCACGGAACGCGGCGTAGCCGTCCCAGCGAGCTGATTGCGGGTACCTGCAGGGTGATCTCGGTACGCATGGATTACCGTCCGCCAGCGCGCCCGCTGGAGCAGGTGATGGCTGACAACGAGCTGGCCTGCGTCTCCCGTTATGCGCTCGGCAGGGACTATCACAAGGTGATTCGCCGGCGACTGCAAAAGCTTGCTGACAAGATCAGTGGGGTGGTTGGCCCCTTCGGCTATCGGGCGTTCGTGGATTCCGCGCCGGTGCTGGAAAAGGCGTTGGCGGAAAAAGCGGGCTTGGGGTGGATAGGGAAACACAGCAACCTGCTCAACGAAAATGCCGGCTCCTGGTTTTTTCTTGGCGAGCTGTATACCAATTTGCCGCTGCCGATCGACGAGCCCGCGGTGAACCACTGCGGCCGCTGCCGACGCTGCCTGGATGCCTGCCCCACCGACGCTATTGTCGCGCCGTATGAAGTCGACGCCAGGCGGTGTATTTCCTACCTCACCATCGAGCTTAAGGGCGCCATTCCGGAAGCGCTGCGTAAACCGATGGGAAACCGCATCTACGGCTGCGACGACTGCCAGCTTGTGTGTCCCTTCAACAAGTTTTCCGAAGAAACCGAGGAAACCGATTTCTGGCCGCGACACAACCTGGATGATGTGACCCTGATCAGCCTGTTTGCCTGGAGCGAAACGGATTTCGAGCAGCGCACCGCCGGCAGCCCCATCCGGCGCATCGGCTACCTTCGCTGGCTCCGCAACATCGCGGTTGCGCTGGGTAATGCCGGCACGAGCGAGGAGGTACGCGCGGCGCTGCAGGCCCGCGCCGAACACCCCTCAGCGCTGGTTCGGGAACACGTTGCGTGGGCGCTCGCGCAGCACCATCGCTAACGTTTCAGCCAGTCGATCCAAGGTTCGAGACTGGGATCGGGGGTTAATCCAGCGGCAGCCGCGGAATCACCCGAAAGGCGCTCCTCAACCGCCAGCGCCAGGGTTTTGCCCAGCTCCACACCCCATTGGTCGAAGGCGTTGCTGTTCCACAGCACCGACTGCACGAAGACCCGGTGCTCATAGAGCGCCAATAACGCGCCCAGCGACCGTGCGTCGAGCCGATCCAGCATAATGATCGTGCTGGGTCGATTGCCGGGGAAGGTCATGTGAGGCGCGAGCCGCCGAGCGTCTTCCTCGCTGCGACCGGCTTGGATGAGCTCCGCAAAGGTTTGCGCCTCGCTGCGCCCAAACGCCAGCGCGCTGGCCTGCCCGAGCAGGTTTGCCAGCAGCTGGCGATGATGTTCGCCATAAGGATGCTGCGGATCGCGTACGCCGATAAACTCGACGGGCGTCGGGCTGGTGCCTTGGTGAAGCCACTGAAAGTAGGCGTGTTGCCCGTCCGTGCCGACGCCGCCCCAGACCAGCGGGCCGGAATCATGAGCCAGCGGAGATCCATCGAGCGCCACCCGCTTGCCGTTGCTCTCCATGTCCAGCTGCTGGAGCCACGCCGGCAGAAGGCCGAGCCGGTTGGCGTAAGGCACCACCGCGTAGCTTCCGGCTCCGGCGAGATTGCGGTGCCACGCGCCCAGCAAGCCCAGCGTCATCGGCAGGTTGTCCGCGACGGGCGCAGTGAAGAAATGTTCATCCATCGCCGCCGCGCCGGCCAGCAGTTCAGCGAACGTGTCGGCGCCCAGCGCAACCGCGATGGGCAGTCCAACCGTCGACCAAAGCGAGTAACGCCCGCCCACCCAGTCCCACATCGGGAGGATGTTTTCTTCCGCGACGCCGAAATCCACGGCCCGCTGCACGTTGGCGCTCACCGCCACCAGATGCGCCGCCATGGACGCCTCCGGACCGAGCGCGCTGAGCAACCAGCTTCTTGCGCTGTTCGCGTTGGTCAACGTCTCGCGGGTGCCAAAGCTTTTGGAGGTCACGCAGAAAACGGTGGTCGCCGGCTTGAGCTGGGCCAGCAGATCGTCGATCGCGACGCCGTCGATATTGGCAAGAAAATGCACCGACACCGGCTGCTGATCGGACCGGCTCAGAGCCTGAACAACCGCCCGCGGCCCCAGATCGGAACCGCCGATGCCGATGTTGACAAAGTCGGTGATGACCTCACCCGTTGCGCCGCGCCATTGGCCTGAGCGAAGCTTCTCAGCGATTGCCGCCAGCTGGGCATTGGCCGCGTCGATGTCCTCCGCCACGCTGTTCGCTTCGGCACAGCCTCGATGGCGCAGCGCGCTGTGAAGCGCGGGCCGACCCTCCGTCGGATTGATCAAAGCGCCGCCACGCATTCTGTCTGCAGCACCCATCAAGCCAGCGGTGTCGCCCCACCCGCTTAGGGCGGCCCATGCTTCCGGATCGAGCCGATGGCGCGAGTAGTCCACCCGCAGTCCGGCAACCTCGGTGGTCAGCCGCCTCGCCCGCTGCGGATCATCTTTGAACAGGCCGCTGAGGGTCTGATCGGACAGCCGGCGGGCATGGCCTTCCAGCAGCTTCCAGACCTCAGGGGTGGATTGGGTCATGCCGCTTGGGCAGGTATCGCGTTTTTCTGATGCGTGATGCGATTGTCGCCATCGACATAAACCAAGCTGGGCTTGAAGTCCGCGGCCTCGGAGTCTGACAGGTGACAGTAAGCGCAGATGATGACCAGATCACCCGGGTTAGCCCGGTGGGCGGCAGCGCCATTGGCGGAAATGCAGCCCGACCCTCGTTCACCGCGGATGGCGTAGGTGGCAAAGCGGTCGCCGGTGGTGATGTTGTAAATCTCGATACGCTCGAATTCGCGGATGCCAGAGGCTTCCAGCAGCAGCCCGTCAATCGCGCAGGAACCCTCGTAATGCAGCTCGGCCTGGGTGACTGTCGCGCGGTGGATTTTGCCTTTCAGAAACTGGAGAGTCATAGTCTGCCGTCGGTGAGCTAGTAGTGCATGAATGATGGGGTTTTCGCCGCCGATATTCAATTTTTCGGCGCAGTTGTTCACTGGATTGATGCTCGGAGAGAATCCGGAATCGGACTGGACGAGTTTTTGTGTCCCCCAAAAAAAACGCGCCCCCTCAACTTTCGCTGAGGGGGCAGAATCGGAGTGACGATTACCTTAAAACAAATGCGCCCTGTGCCTTGGGAGCTTCGTGGGATGAAGAGAGGAAGCTCTTTTCCCAAGGACAGCTACAGACTAGCACCTACAAAGTCAAAAAGCCAGCAAAGAAGCAACGTTTTGTCGTTTTTCCCCAACCTGTGTCATTTTCGCAACACTCTAACTCGTCCCGCGATCGCTGGCGCCGCTACCGCGACGCCAAAAGTGATGAAAAATCCCTGAGCTATCGGTGATTTTTCCTATGTTTTGCTACCGAACGGTTACAGGCGCCGGCAGCACCAGATTGTCGATCAGGCGCGTCCCGCCAAGGCGAACAGCGGCCAGTAGCACCCACGATTCAGCGCGGCCAGGCGTCGGCAATTCAAGGGATTGCGGGTGGCGAAGCTCGAGATACTCAGGGTCGAGCCCCGCTTGCCGGAGCTCCGTGAGCGCAACTTCTCGTTGCTCCGCCCAGGATTGATCACCCTCGGCCAAGTCATCGCGGAGTTGTTCAAGCGCCCGGTACAGCGCGCTTGCCTGTTGCTTTTGTGCATCCGAGAGATAGCCGTTGCGTGAACTCATCGCCAGCCCGCTCGATTCTCTGGCGATCGGCGCCGCCACCAGGGAGACCGGAAGGAGCAGTTCCGCCACCATTCTTTCCATGGTTTTTAGCTGCTGATAGTCCTTCTGCCCAAAAACGGCAATATCCGGGCTGACGGCGTTCAGCAGGCGGGTAACCACCGAAGCCACCCCCCGAAAATGGCCGGGCCGTGAGGCGTCACACAGACCGGTACCCACGGCGGGTACATCGACCGTCGTGAAACCCTCGATACCCATGGGATAGAGTTCCTCTTGCGACGGCAAAAACGTCAGGTCGCACCCTCGGCTGGTCAGCTTCTCCAGATCCGCTTCTAGCGTGCGCGGATAGCTGGCAAAGTCTTCGCTGGGGCCAAACTGGGTCGGGTTGACGAAGATGCTGGCGACGACGCGGTCAGCCTCCTGGCGGGCGCGGTCAACCAGCGTCAGGTGCCCCTCGTGCAGGTTGCCCATGGTCGGCACAAACGCCACGGTCTCACCGGCCCAGGACAAACGTTTTTGCCGGAGCGCGGCAACCGCAGCCACCGTTTTCACAAAGTGGTGTCCAGCAACTCCACGCGGCTGTCGTCGGGGCACGCTTCGAGCAGCGCTTCCACCGTTTTGCCCGTGCCCGGCACCTCAAAATCCGCCGCAAGCTCAGCCCACGGCACCAGCACAAATTTCCGCAGATAGGCGCGGGGGTGCGGAATCTGGAGGCCAGGACGGCTGATTTGCCAGTCACCCTGCGCCAGCAGGTCAAGATCGAGCGTTCGGCTTCCCCAGCGCGTCTCACTCTCGCGGCGTCGACCCAACGCATGCTCTACCGCCATGAGAATATCCAGGACGTGATGCGGATCTGTGGTGGTACCCAGCGCGATCACCGCGTTGGTGAACGGCTCGACGGACTGACCGCCCCAGGGATCTGTCCGGTAGAGGGATGACGTGCCCAGGAGTCGGATTTCGCGGTGAGCGGTGATCAGCTCGCGCGCCCTGGCAAAGGTCCGCGGCGTGCCTTCGCGATTTCCCCCCAGGCCCACAAAGAGCAGTTCCGCCGCATTGCCATGGCTCGGCCCAAACCGCAGCTCGCTGGCAAACGGTTTGTTCACCCTGCGCCGGCCGCTCGCCGCTGGGCCGGCGACCGCAATCGCTCACGGCGCTCATCGGGGTCCAGCTCCTGCAGCTCGGTCCACCAGTCGGCCAGGCTCTCCAAGCGGGGGTCGGCAACGGCGCGCAGGAGCAGAAAGTCGTAGGCGGCTCGAAACCGTGGGTGGTTATAGAGACGCTGGGCCCGCTTTCCCTGGCGGGAATTGAAACGCGGCTGCAGCGACCAGATTTCCCGCATCGGCACGCTGAAGCGTCGGGGAATGGAGATTCGGCTCACCTGTCTGGAAATGACCTTGTCGGCCGCCAGCTCTGCCGCCGGTAGTGGTTTCATGCCCTGCTGTCGATTGGCGGCTGCCTGACGCTCGAGCGCCGGCCAGAGCAGAACGGCAAACAGGAATGCAGGAGTGGTCGGCTTCCCCACCCGAATGCGCTCATCGGTATTCGCCATGGCGGCCGCGAGCATCCGCTCCAGCCCATCACCTTCTGCCGCCTCCAGCGCCGGAACGGTATCCGGAAACAGGTGGCGCAGGAGGTTGTGCTGATCGAGGGACCGGAAGCTGGCCGCAGCGTGACCCTTCATAAACAGCTTGAGCGATTCGTCAAACAACCGAGCCGCCGGGACGTCATCCAGAAGATCCCCCAGCCCGCTGATCGGTGCTTGGGTCTCAGTCTCAATCTGGAAATCCAGCTTGGCGGCAAAGCGCACCGCGCGAAGCAGGCGGACGGGGTCTTCCCGATAGCGTGCGACCGGCTCACCCACCAGCCGCAGCCGCCGAGCGTGCACGTCTTCATAGCCCTGGTGATAATCGTGGATCGTCAGGTCTGACGGATCGAAATACATCGCGTTGACGCTAAAGTCCCGCCGCGCGGCGTCTTCGTGCATCGGTCCATAAACGTTCTCGGTAATCAGTCGGCCCTTCTCACTTTCGTGGACGCGGCCGTTACCCCGAAAGGTGGCAACCTCGATCACGTCCCGGCCAAAGTGAATGTGGGCCAGCCGGAAACGTCGCCCGATCAGACGACAGCTCCGTTTGAACACCGACTTCGCTTCCTCGGGCGTTGCGTCCGTAGCGACGTCGAAGTCTTTGGGCTCCAGACCGCACAGCAAATCCCGGATGCAGCCGCCGACCAGATAGGCCGCAAAGCCGTGCTTCTGGAGACGGTAAACAACCGAGAGCGCATGACGGTCGAAGTCCTCCGCCTTCAGGCCGTGCTGATCGGCGGAGATGATGTGGGGTGACTGGGTAATTTTTCTAGGTGCTACAGGAACTTCGATGGCGCGACATCCTACCAACGCCGCTTGCCGGGCGGCAACCCGCGAGTCGTTCTTTCGTTTCTCTTAACGAGGGTTTTACCGGCCCAAGCAACGTGCAAAAATACTGGCTGCTTTTACAGGGCCCATTGATTGTTATGACCTTCGTAGTGACCGAAAGCTGTATCAAATGTAAGTTCACCGACTGCGTTGAGGTGTGCCCGGTGGACTGTTTTCACGAAGGTCCGAACTTCCTTGTGATCGATCCGGAAGAATGCATCGACTGTACGCTTTGCGAGCCCGAGTGCCCGGTCGACGCCATCTACCCGGAGGAAGACCTGCCCGCAGACCAGGAGCACTTCACGGAGCTCAACGCCGAGCTGTCGTTGGAATGGCCAGTGATCACGGAGCGCAAGGACCCTCCACCCGACTCCGATGAGTGGGAAGAGGTCAAGGATAAGCTCCAACACCTGGAGCGTTAGCGCTCGGCTCCTGGGTGTTAGCCGAGTCGATCGCGCAGGGGTACCAGCACGTCATCGAGGACCCGGTCGGCCACCCGACCCGGCTCCTCACCGCTAACCTTAATCAGCGTCACGTTGCTCCGGTGAGCGACCACCGATAGGCGATAGGTGCCGCTGTGGTCAGCGGGCCCCTTCTTGCGCAAAAACCATCGGGAAAGAACGCCGGGCCGCTGATCGCGGGCCGTACGGTCGACGTAGTCGATGTCGTAGGTCGCCGTTTCCTCGTCCTGTTCTTCCACCTCCACGCCGAGCCGATCCAGCGCCAGCCCCAGTCGTCGGTAGACGCTGTTGGGGTTGTCGCTCAGCGCCAGTAGCTGCTCGCCTTCCAGCTCAACCAGGCGCACCCCGCTAAGGTTTGCCAGCGGATCAACCTCTTCGGGCTGCCCGACAGCGCCTCCGGCCACCGCAGAATAGGTTGAGCCCGGGACTCGCAGCGAGGTGCTGCCGTCGGGACGGTCGAGGTCGGGCGGGATTTCCAGCGCTTCGCCCGGATCGACCTTCTCAAAAGAAGACTGTTTAGGAAATAGCCCACATCCTGTCGAAGTGAGCACAAAGGCAGCGACCCCGGCTGCCAACCAGCTGTTTCTATTCATCATTTTCATTGTAAGTTCTATTCCGTCCAGGTCGCCGGCAATTCGGCAACCAGCTCAGACAAGGTCATTTTAGTCGCTGACGTGGCTGGTACCAACGGCAGCGCCAGATGTTCTTCCAGCAAACCCAGCTGCGCCAGAGCCGCTTTGACCGGTATGGGGTTCGGCTCCATCATCATCGCCCGATGCAGCGGCGCGAGCTGCTCGTCAAGCTTCGACGCCTGCTCGACCTCTCCCGTCATGACCAGGTCAGCCAGCCGAGCCATGGGCTCGGGCGCAACGTTGGCGGTGACTGAAATCACGCCACTTGCCCCGCGAACCATAGCCTGACAGGCCGACTCGTCATCCCCACTTAAGACCGCAAAATCGCCAGAGGTTTCCCCGACCAGCATTTCGATGCGGCCCATGTCGGGCACCGCCTCTTTGATCGCCACAATATTCGGGTGGCCGCTGAGACTGATAGTCGTCTCCGGCAGCAGGTCGTTTGCGGTCCGCCCAGGCACGTTGTAGAGGATCACCGGGACCGAGGCAAGGTCCGCGAGCGCCCGAAAGTGAGCCTCGAGCCCAGCCTGCGTGGTTTTCAGATAGTAAGGGGTCACGCACAGCAATGCCGAAGCGCCACACCGTTCGGCAGCCCTAAGCTGCACCTTACACTTGTCGGTGGACGGTGACCCCAAGCCAGCAATGAGCGCAACATTGCTGTCGCTGACCACATCGCGGGCTACCGCCATGCACGCCTCGAACATCTCCTCCGACAGAACGGCGCCCTCGCCGGTTGTACCCGCGATAACCACACCGCTGGTACCAGCGGCCAGCTGGCGCCGCAGAAGCTTTTGCAGCGCCCCGCGATCGAGCTGCGCGTCGCTGTCCATCGGCGTCACGGTGGCAACAATGCTGCCGCTGAAAGGGGTCGTAGGCATGATGGTTCGCGCGAAAAACGAGAGCCGCATGGTACTTGAGCGTCAGCGGCGCAAACAAGTTGCCGGTGTACCTGGCTGGTCGATCTCGATACACTTCGGCGGTCTTTATCGATCCTAAGGAGAACCTCCGTCGATGCCAGAACTGGGCAGAGTTGTACCAGACTTCAAGGCCGAAGCCACCGGCGACCAGACCATCCAGCTCAAAAAACTTCGGGGTAAGAACGTTGTCCTGTACTTTTACCCGAAAGACAATACGCCCGGCTGCACCCGGGAAAGCCAGGATTTTCGGGACCTTGCAGAAGACTTTGCCAGCGCTGATACCGTCATCCTCGGCGTTTCCCGCGACAGCCTCAAATCCCACGACCGCTTTCGGGAGAAGCAGGAGCTGAGCTTCGACCTGCTGTCAGATCCTGACGAAAAACTTTGCCAGGCCTTTGACGTGATCAAGGAAAAGAACATGTATGGCCGTAAGGTTATGGGCATCGAGCGCAGTACGTTCCTGATCGACGCCAAAGGCAAACTTCGCGCTGAGTGGCGCAAGGTCAAAGTGCCGGGGCACGCCCAGGCTGTCCTCGACGCCGTCAAGGAACTGGACTAAGTCGAGTCCCCGCCCCCTACCCGCCTGACCGCGTGAGCGGCGCCCACAAGCCTCTCGACGCACCTCAGGCCCGTCATCCGGAGCCGTTCGCTTATGACCCGTGAAAAGCGCCTCTATGTGCTCGACACCAACGTGTTGATGCACGACCCCACAGCCCTGTTCCGATTCAAGGAACACGATATCTTTCTGCCGATGATGGTGCTCGAGGAACTCGACTCCGCCAAAAAGGGCATGTCGGAAGTCGCTCGCAACGTTCGCCAGGTCAGCCGATTCTTGAGCGAATTGATCGACGCCAACGACGGTGAAATCGGTTCAGGCATCGAGCTCAAACAGCCTGGTGACCTGGACCTGAGGCTGGATGGTGAGCACGGCCAGCTGTTTTTTCAGACCCGCAACGGCGAAACTAACGGCCGGCTCCCCGACAACCAGATTCTGGCCGCGGCGCTTCACGAGCGGGACGAGCGCGGCACCGAAACGGTGCTGGTGTCGAAAGACATCAATCTGCGTATCAAAGCGTCCATCGCCGGGCTGCCGGCGGAGGACTATCAGAATGACCGCGCGCTGGACGATCTGGCGCTGCTCTACAGCGGCACTTCCGAGGTCAGCAACGAGCTCTGGGGCGTTGGCGACAAGCTCAAATCCTGGACCGAGGGCCCGCACACGTTCTACGAGGTTCGCACCGACGGCGCCCACGGCTGGCACCCCAACCAGTTCCTCTACACCGCTGGCGAAGCGGGCACGGAGGCCGTGGTGCAATCGGTCGACAACGGCTCGGCGGTGCGCCTGCGTATCGCCACCGATTACCGCAACGAACGCCACAGCGTGTGGGGCATCACCGCGCGCAACCAGGAGCAGAACTTCGCGCTCAACCTGCTGCTCGATGAGAACATCGATTTTGTCACGCTGCTGGGCACCGCCGGCACCGGCAAAACGCTCCTGTCACTGGCCGCCGGCCTGACGCAGACGCTCGAGCACAAGCGCTACACCGAGATCATCATGACGCGGGCCACGGTGCCGGTCGGCGAGGACATCGGCTTCCTGCCGGGGACCGAAGAAGAAAAAATGACGCCCTGGATGGGCGCGCTCACCGACAACCTCGAGGTGCTGACCGGCAGCAGCGAGTCCGGCGAATGGGGCCGGGCGGCAACCAACGATCTGCTGTCCAGCCGCATCAAGATCCGCTCCATGAACTTCATGCGCGGTCGGACTTTCCTGAACCGCTACGTGATCGTCGACGAGGCGCAAAACCTCACGCCCAAGCAGATGAAAACGCTGCTGACCCGGGCTGGGCCCGGGACCAAGATGGTGTGCCTTGGCAATGTCGAACAGATCGATACGCCCTACCTGACTGAGACCACGTCAGGTCTGACGTTTGCGGTCGACCGCTTCAAGAACTGGGAGCACAGCGGACACGTCACGCTACGCCGCGGCGAGCGTTCCAGGCTGGCAGATTTTGCGTCGAGTACCCTCTAGACGGCCAATCGGCTCAGGCGGCTGAGCTTTCAACCTCCGGGTTGGACAGCGCTTCGCTGGTGGCCTCAGCCGCTTCGCTGGCCGCGATCTGTCCCGTCCTGAATGCCCTTAACAGCGCGCTGCTGAGGGTCGCCAGCGGAATGGCGAAGAACACGCCCCAGAATCCCCAGACGCCGCCAAACAGGAGCACCGCGGCAATGATCGCGACCGGGTGGAGATCCACCACCTCGGAGAACAGCAGCGGCACGAGCGCGTTGCCGTCGAGCATCTGAATGATGCCGTAGGAGATGAGCACCCAGGCGAACTGGGAGGTCCACCCAAACTGGTAAAACGCCACGATCGCCACAGGCAGCGTAACCACCGCCGCCCCGATGTAGGGCACCAGCACGGAAAAGCCCACGATGGTGGCTAGCAGCGCGGCGTACTGCAGGTTCAGAAACTGGAAGGTCACGAAGGTCACAACGCCCACCACCAGAATCTCTACCGCCTTGCCGCGCACGTAGTTGCCAAGCTGAACGTCCACCTCGCGCCACACTGAAATGGCCAGGTGACGTTCTTTCGGCAGAAACTGCTGGAACCAGCCGATCAGCTGGTGCTTATCTTTCAGCAGGAAAAACACCAGAATCGGCACCAGGACCAGAAATACCAGCAGGGTAATCACGCCGCTGATGGAGGCGAGCGTCTGGGTCACCAGCCCCTGCCCCGCTTCGGCCAGCTGATCACCCAACGAACCCATAAAGGCCGTGATCTGCTCCTGGCTGACGAGCTCCGGATACTTTTCCGGCAGCGTTTCGATGGTCGTTTGAAGACGATTGACGAAGGCCGGAACCTGCTGGACAAGCTGGGTAACCTGCCGAGTCAGCAGCGGCACGATGCCAAAAAACATCACGAGCAGCGTGGCGACAAAGATGACAAACACCAGCGACACAACCAGGAGCCTGGGGAGGCCAAAGTCCTGCAGCCGGATGACCACACCTTCCAGCAGATAGGCGATGACCAGCGCTGCGAACAGGGGCGCAAGGATGTTGCCAAATGCCCAAACAGCCACAAAACCGAGCAGCACGAGCGCCAGCAGGATGAAAACCTGCGGGTTCGAGAAGCGGCGCACAAACCATTCGCGCAGTAGCTGCATGGGTGTCCTTTTACCTCGGTCGCCAGAAAAGCTGGACGCTTGCTGCTATGAAACCTGAAATGCCCTCACCGCACAAGATGGCTTAAGCAATGGATGAACCGTTGTCAGCTAAAGAACAGAAAGCGGCCAAACGAGATCGGTGCCGACGCGAAGCCGGCGGGTGGTGGGTCAGAAGTTCAGCGTCCAGAGCAGTTCCAGCTCGATGCTGTCGCCGCGCAGATCCGTGGGGCTCGCAAACTGCGGGTTGCCCAGGTAATACTCCGCCGGCGCATAGCTGGCGTTGACGCTGAGTCGGGAGTTCAGCGTCGTCTGGTGATCCAGGCCGAAGCTGATGTTGCGGTCGGCAACGTCGCGCCGTAACGCCCGAGCCAGCAGCGGCGAATCGGGTTCGGGCTGTTGCGAGGTGCTGTAGCTAACCGACCAGGACGACCGGTCGCTGCTTTGCCAGCTCCAACCCACCTGGTAGACGGTCAGGTCGTCCCAGTTAAAGTCCGGGCTGGCGCTATCGCCGAGCAGCGACAGGAAGCGATCGGGCAGCAGCGCCGTCGTGAACGTGCTGACTTCGCTGTAGAAGACCCGCTGCACGTCAAAAGTCACCGCAGACCGGCGTCCGGACCGCACCGTGACGCCAAAGTTGGCGCTCGCCGGTATGTCGAAATCGCCGGGCTCGGCGTAAATGCCCCGGTAGTTCTGGAACGCCTCCATGTCGATGCGCGACTGGAATGACGCCCCCATGGTCACGTCCGGATTCAGCTCTGACGTCAGCCCGAGACGCAGACCGGCGCCGCTGGACTGCTCTCCCTGGCGCAGGAACTGGTTGCGTTTCTGATCGAGGCGTCGCATCTGGCCCGGATAGTCGTAGGCCGTATTGGCAGTGACGGCGCCAAAGCCGGGCGTGGCGTATCCCTGCTGCGCAAAAACCGCCGAAACGTCGATGCTGCTCTCGTCGCCAAGCGCCTGGCGGAACCCGGAGGAGATCACCGACCGCTCAAACTCAAAGCCGCCGACCCGCTGATCCAGCAGCCGCTGAGGGCCGTTGCTGGAGATCTGCGCCATGCTCGGCCCCTGCCGGGAGGAGAACCGAAAGGTCAGCGCCGTCTGCGCTGGCGGCGCCAGGTTGGAAAATTCCGGTCTGAGGAGATCGTCGTTGAGGCTAAGCAGCCCGATCTCCACGTCGACGTCGAACCCGAGTTTGTCCGCAAAGTCCGGCATCAGCGCGCGCTGAGCGTAATCGCGCCAGTCGCGAAGGTTCATGCGACCAAGGGCCATCGCGGCAACCGGGGAGCGCAGCACGGTCGTGCCCGGCAGCGCGAGCGCGTTTGCCGCCAGCTGCTGCTGCGCGGCGGTGATCGACGGCAGCGATCCTGCCTGCGAGGGAGCCGCCAAAACCAGGCCGAGCGCGAGCGTCAGCCCACGGCCCCAGCGGGCAACGGACTGTCTGCAGCTAACTCGTTGATTTATGGCGATACGAATGTGGTTGTCCCCCAAGCGCACATACACGCGTTATCTAAGCCAAACTATGGCAAGAACACAACAGACTGTCAATTGAACTCCATCACGTTCTGAGCCTTACGCCACAAGGGATTGCGAAAGGGTTGCCGGGGGTCAAAGACCGGCTCACGTGGCGATTGTTGCTCAAAAACCACAGCTTGGAGACGCCGCGCCCGCCGACCGTTGAAGCGAGGATTGCAGTCCGCGCGTCCGAACGACATGATAGCCCGCCCGTCCGCATGCTCAGCAACCCATGGACCAGCGTCCCCGAAGGATAACCGCGCTCACCTCATCGAGGGCCGATTACGCTCACCTCTATTGGGTGCTTCGCGCGCTCCAGGCGAGGCCCGAGCTGGACCCGGAGGTAGTGCTGTTCGGTGCCCACCTGTCACCGGAGTTCGGCCATACGGGTGATCTGGTGAAGCAGGACGGCTTTCGCGTCCGGGCGGAGCTCGAATGCCTGCTCAGCTCCGACAGCGATACGGGGATGGCAAAAACCATCGGCCTGGCGACGCTGTCCTTAGCGGACGAGCTCAGCCACGATCGCCCAGACCTGCTGCTGCTCATCGCCGATCGTTACGAGATGCTCGCCGCGGCCAGTGTTGGCCTGGCGCTGCGAATTCCTATGGCTCACCTGGAGGGCGGCGAAATCTCGGCCGGCGCGATCGACGACGCGGTGCGCAACGCCCTGACCAAACTCGCGCACCTTCATCTGACGCCCCACGAGGAGGCGCGCCGCCGCGTGATCGCCATGGGCGAGCAGGCGTGGCGGGTAACCACCTCTGGCGCTCCGTCACTGGACGCGCTGAAGCATCTGGCACTCAAGGACGCTGAAACGCTTTCCCGTGAGCTGGCGCTGCCGCCGGGACCGCCTCTCGTCGTCGCCTGGCACCCGCTCACGCTGGCCAGCGATACCAACTGCGAAACCGACGCCCTGTTTGCCGGCCTGGACCGGTTTCTAACGCAGTGGGATGGACCGGTGGTGTTCTGCTTTCCCAACGCTGACGCCGGGTCGCGCAAGATCGTGCGACGCGCCGCGCAATGGTGTGAGGCGCAAACGCACGGGCGGCTTTACACGAATCTTACGTCGACCGACTACTTTTCACTCCTGGCCAGCGCCGCTGCTCTGGTGGGCAACAGCTCGTCAGGCATTATGGAATCGGCGTCGTTTCGCCTGCCGTGCGTGAACGTCGGCCGGCGCCAGCTCGGCAGGCTGCTGGCCGACAACATCATTGATGTCCCGGCCAGCGAAGCGGCGATTGCCGAAGCGCTGAACCTCGCGGTCAGTCGGTCATTTGCCGAGGGCCTCCGCAAGCTGCAGAATCCTTACGGCGACGGCAACGCCGGTGAAACCATCGCTCGGGTGCTTGCCGAAGCGCCTGCCGCCGAGAAACTGCTGATCAAGGAACCCACCCCTGTCTGAACAACTGACTAGCCTAACCGAGGAGGACGTGTCGCCAATCCCGCTGGCCAGACCGTCAGTCGGCGACGAGGAGCGAGCACTGATCGACGAGGTGCTGGGCAGCGGCCAGCTCAGCCGTGGACCGATGGTGAAGCGCTTCGAAGCGGCCTTCGCGGAGTTTCTGGGCGCTGACCACGCGGTTGCGCTCAGCTCGGGAAGCGCGGCGCTGCACCTGGGCATCAAGGCCCTGAAGCTCCCGCCGTCCGCTGAGATCATCACCAGTCCGTTCAGCGTTCCCGCTACCGCCAACATGGTGCTCGCGGCAGGGGCGCGACTCCAGCTGTGCGACATCAGCCCGACCCATCTCGGGCTCGATCCCCCGCAGGTCGCCTGCACGATCACCGACGAAACGGCGGCGGTCCTCCCGGTGCACGTATTCGGCCAGTCGGCGGAAATCGAGGCGCTGGTGGACGTTTGCCGCATCGAGGGCATTCAGCTGATCGAAGATGCCTGCGAAGCGCTGGGGACGCGGGTTGGGGGGCGGGCCCTTGGAACCTTCGGCGACATGGGCTGTTTCGGCTTCTATCCGAACAAACAGATCACCACCGGCGAAGGCGGGATGCTGGTCACCGACAACCCTGAGCTCGCTGAACGCGTGAGGCTGATGCGAAATCACGGCCGGAGCATGGATGGCCCCTGGCACGACCAGCAGCTCGTCGGGTTGAACTACCGCCTACCGGAACTCTCGGCAGCCCTCGGGCTCGGGCAGCTGCAGCGCATCGAAGACACCATGACCCGCCGTGCTGCCCTGGCGGCCACCTACCGCAAGCAGCTCGCAGAGATACCGGGCCTGCGGCCGGTGGCCCCCGAAGATAGCAACACTTGCTGGTTCGCCTGGGTGGTGATTCTCGACCCGGACCTGCCGCGCGATCAGATCATCGCTGATCTCGAGGATCGCGGAATTCAGGCCGGACGCTACTTCGCCCCGCTGCACCAGCAGCCTGCGCTGGCGCCGCTGGTCGGAGACCAGGGGCCATTCCCGGTCGCTGAAGCGATGGCCGCGCGGGCACTGGCCCTGCCGTTTTTTAACGACATGACCACCGATCAGGCGGAACAGGTCTGCGAGACGCTGGCAGCCCTCATCCAGCGATACCGCTAACTTGGTTGCTCACCGGCGGCTGAGAGGCCACACTCCTAGCAAAATAACAGGCTTTTTTCCTATTTTTTCTATGCTTCTTTCCCCCAAAAACAGACTTTAGGGTCCGTCCAGGGCGCAAAACGTTCGATGACTTTTTCGGGACAGGTTCCTCAAACCGGTTGAGACCGGCCTGCTCAGCCACTACCCTAACGGAATGAAAGCGCTGATCGGCATGCTGGTGCTGTTGCTGTCGGGGCCCTCCTGGGCTCAGACCGGTGCTCTGTCGACCGTTCAGATCAACCCGGTCTCTGACGTTTCAGGCGCAGCGATCGCGCTTTCGATCAGCGGGCAGTGGGAATCCACCTGTACGCCGCTTATCGATGACCTCCGCCTGGAAGGGCGCGGTCTGACGCTGCTGGCGTCCTACGAGACCGACAAAGCCTGTGCAAAGACACCCAGCGGCTACTCGTTGTCGGTTGATCTTGCGGAATATGATCTGTCCGCGCTTGAGGCAGGCGTTCATCCCGTCTCTCTATATGTACGAGCCCAGGGTCAGCGAGAAGCACGGCTTCTCGGTTTTGACCTGGTGCAGCTCGGGGTGAGCGCAGCCATCACGCCGGAAACGGGCCTCTGGTGGCCTGAGGCCGGCGGCACCTTCGAAACGTCGGGACCCGGCGTCGGTTTCTCGCTCGAAGTGCAGGACGGCGAAGCGATTCTGATGACCAACACCTACTCCGACGAGGGTGACGCGCGGTGGCTGGTGTCTACCGGCAGCCTGGACGGGCGCATCATTCGTGGCGACCTGACCGAGCTGGGCGGCGGTCATACGCTGTTCGGCGAGTTCCGCGAGCCAGGCCAGGCGTTTCGCAGCGGACGAGCGCTGTTGGAGTTCCACTCAAGCTCCGCCGCAACACTCTGGCTGGTAAGCAACCTCGGTGGGGAAGATCTGCTGGTCCAGCCTCTGTCGCTGGTGCGGTTTTCGTTTGGTCCACGCTCGATGCTCAACGGCACCTGGCTGCTGCTGCCGGAAACGGGCGGCGAGGCCCTCCGGCTGGACCTGGCGGAGGTAGAGTCAAGCGGCGGTACGGTCACCCTTCTCGATGGCTCGGGCAGCACGGTGACCTGCGAGCGGCTGCTGAGCAAAAAACTCTCGCCGCCCGACAGCTGTCGGCTTCGCGGGATCCAGGACATTCGCTTCCACGACGTTGGGCTTGATCGCTGGCGCGGCACCGACGCCGCCGGCGTTGCCTACATCGCCGTCAGGCTGGACCCCTGACTTCGCTCAAATGCAGCTGACCGGCCGCGGCAGCCCGGCATAACGACAGGCCTGTTTCGCTGGGCCGTCCGGGAACAGGCGATAAAGGTAGCGGCTCTCCCCCTTTTCGCTTCCGAGGCGAACCGCCACGGCTTTCACCAGAACGCGCATCGGCGGCGCCATTTTGAACTCTTCGTAGTAGCCCTGGAGAAACTCAATGATCTCCCAATGCGCGGCCGTGAGGTCCACCTCGTCGTCGGCCGCCATGCGCTCCGCCACCCAGCGCTGCCATTGATCGCGGCGCGTGAGGTAACCGCGCTCGTCGAGCTCGAGCTGGCCCAGGTCCTGTTCGAGGCTATTGCTAACGTCGCTCATGCCCAGCTCTGCTGCATCGCATAGCGAACGCTGAGAGACACGAGCTCATCCATCGAAATACACTCGATACCCGAGGCCACGTCTTCCTCTTGAAGCCCCAGGCTGTGGAGATCGGGCCGCAGCACCAGCCAGCGTCCCCGACGACCTGGGAGCCATTGCTCTGCCGCCACCGAAGCGAGCGCCGCCTCAGCCTGCAACACCACGCAGTCATCGTCACGGACGGTCGCGAGACAGCTGGCGAGGAGCGGGTCGGCACTCGGGTCCCGCCAAAGCCAGTGCATGATCGCGAGGTCCGTGCTGCGTTGGTCTTCGGGCGCCGTAGCCGCTAAGTCAGACATGACAGTTCATCCATGGCGCTGCGAAGCTCCGCACTAGAAACTGCTTTTGCGCTGATGCGCAGGTCGTCGACGGCCAGTTCGTATCGCTCAAGCGCCGAGGCTTCGGCAAAAATCTGTTCAACGCCAAACATCACCAGCGTGCCAAGCGCCGCGGGAAAATCTCGCAGCTCGTCGGTCACTGCCGGGCGGCGCAGGAGCTGTACGCCTGGCCCGAGGAAAAACAACGAGAGCGGCCAGTCGGCGGCGGCCAGGGCAAGGGCGAGATCGAGCCGCTCCCGGGCGTCAGCGCCGTCGTGCGGCCCGCGGAAAAAAGCGAGGCCAACGGGCTTGGCGGCCAGCTCAGTCATGGGAACCGCAGCACCCGGTCAGCGCTGGCCATCGCCGCCAGCCATTGACCCAAACCGGTGATGGCAAAGCCGCTGGCCAGGCTTTCGTCAACAACGCCTCGCCGCTGCGCGGATCCGACGCAGATGAGCAGCCGCAGCTCGTGCTCAATCGCCAGCTCCTGCCATGCCCGGCGAGGATCATAATCGTCGCTGCTGATCTGAGCCGTAGCGAGGCCAATCGCGGCTGCCGCCTGGTAAAAAAAGACGGTCTCGAGCTGATGGCCCGCCTTAAGCGCGGCCCGCGCAAAAGAGACAGCGGCGCGGGCCCGCAGCAGCTGATCTGGCGAGTGGCAAATCATCAGAGCAAAACGGTGCTGTACTTGTGGCGGTGTCACGACGTTGTAACAATGCGTCGTTTAAATGACGCGCAATTAGCTGGCGGCGGCGATTTCGGCAGTCTGTCAGCATCAGGGCAGCGGAGCAAGATTTTGCAGCGGCGCATACTCATCGTTGAAGACGAGGCGGCGATTCGTGAGATGGTTTCCTTCGCGCTGTCGCGTCACGGGATGCTGGGTGTCGAAACCAGCGACGTGCGCGGGGCGCAGGAGGAGATCATGCACGCGGTTCCCGATTTGATTCTGCTCGACTGGATGCTTCCAGGCATGAGCGGGCTCGACTTTGCCCGACGCCTGCGTAAAGAAGAACTCACCCGAGACATCCCGTTCATCATGCTCACCGCCCGAGGCGATGAGGACGACCGAATCCTGGGTCTCGAAAGCGGCGCCGACGATTATCTGGTCAAGCCGTTTTCGACCCGTGAGCTCATCGCCAGAATCCAGGCGGTGCTGCGTCGCTCGTCCCCGGCTGGACTCGACGAAGTGGTGAGCAAAGGCGGCCTGAAGATCGATCTGGCGGCTCATCGAGTCTATGCCGACGACAACCCAATCAACATGGGGCCAACCGAGTATCGTCTGCTGTCGTTTCTGATGACCCATCCGGAGCGCGTCTATTCCCGAAGCCAGCTCCTCGACCAGGTGTGGGGTGGCGATGTCTATGTCGACGAGCGGACAGTAGACGTGCACGTCCGCCGAATTCGCAAGGCCCTCGAGCCTTATGCCAGACATAAATACATTCAGACCGTTCGTGGCGCCGGCTACCGCTTCTCGACCACGCTGTGATTCAGACGGAGGTCATCAGAGCGCTGCGGATTTACCTGGGGCAGCTTCTTCTTAGTGTCCTGGCCGCTGGCGCCCTCGGTTACCTAATCGGCTTTACCGGCTGGCTGGTCGCGGCGACGCTGGCTGCCCACCTCGCCTGGCATATCACCCGGCTGGTCCAGCTCAACCAGTGGACCCACGACCAAAAACGACGCCCGAGGCCGTCCGGCGGCAAGGGCCTGTGGGAATATGCGTTCGCCGCCGTTGCCCGAGGACGGCAGGAGTCGCGCGAACGCAAAAAGCGGCTTGCCTCGCTGGTGCGCGAGCTGCGCAACGCCTCAACCGCGCTCCCCGATGGGATTGTGGTCCTCGACGAAAAAGACCACATCATCTGGGCTAACCAAGGCGCTGGACACTTGCTGGGCGTCAAATCTTCTCACGACCGAGGTCGGCCGCTGGCGAATCTCGTGCGCGACCTGCGCATCGTCAACTGGATGACAACCGCCGACGAGGAGAGCTCCCTAACCATTGATTCAATTCGGCAGTCGGGCCGTAAGCTGCGGCTGCGCGTCTTTCCCTACGCTGCCGACCAGCGCCTCCTGATCGCTCGAGACGTCACGGAAATGGCGCGTGTCGACGCCATGCGCAAAGACTTTGTCGCGAATGTCTCCCACGAGCTGCGTACCCCATTAACCGTGATCAGCGGCTACGTCGAAACCATGGGCGAGGAGGTCGACAAAGAATGGCATCCGATCGTCGAGCGAGTGGAGCTGCAGACCAATAGGATGCGCTCGATTGTTGAAGACCTCCTGACGCTTTCCCGACTCGAAGCCGGTGACTATGGAAACATGGAAAGCCTGGTCAACGGCCAGTCGCTGATCAGCAGTATCGTGATGGAGGGGCGTGCGCTCAGCGGCGGAAAGCACGACATTGATGTCCAGGTGGACGAAAACCTGCACTTACGCGGCAGCGCCAGCGACCTGCACGGAGCATTCCTCAATCTCGTCACCAACGCCGTTCGCTACACCCAGGACGGCGGAAGGATCGAGCTGAGGTGGTTTCGTGACGGCGACCGAGCCGTCTTTTCGGTAAGCGACAACGGGCCGGGTATCGCCAAGCAGCATCAGACCCGGCTGACCGAACGCTTCTACCGCGTCTCCACCGACCGCTCCCGTGAATCGGGCGGTACCGGCCTGGGCCTGGCGATCGTAAAGCACGTGCTGGCCACCCATAATGCCGAGCTGATCATCGACTCCACGCCCGGCGAAGGCAGCACCTTTTCCTGCGTTTTCGACGAGTCCCGCATCCTGGACCACTGGCCGGAAACCCGCGAAGTCAGCTAGCCAAACGAGCCAGCACAGATGACTGCGGCAACGGTCGCAATCTGACGCTGTCCTCCGCAACCCCCCGGCGTGTAGGCTCCCCGTATGGCCCTTGAGATTGTGGACTACCAGCCAGCACACCAGCCGGACTTTGCTCGGCTCAACCTGCGCTGGCTGGAGGCTTACTTCACGGTGGAGCCGATCGACGAGCAGGTCCTGGGTGATCCGGACACCCATATCATCAGCCCGGGGGGCAGTATTCTCATGGCGGTGGACGGGTCGAACGTTCTCGGCACGTGCGCGCTCAAAGTGCACGGTACTCAGGAACTCGAGCTGACCAAAATGGCCGTTGATCCTGCCTCGCAGGGCCAGGGGGCGGGAAAACTGCTCATGTCTGCCGCCATCAGCCGGTTTCGCGGCAGCGGCCGTCGGCTGCTCTGGCTTGAGACCAACCATATCCTGACGACGGCCATCGGTCTGTATCAACACTTTGGATTTCAACGTATCGGCGATGGCCCGCGGCCCGGGTCAGGCTATCAGCGGTCTGATTACTACATGGTCTGGCAGCATGGCGGCCCCGAAAGCCCCTGAGGCGTTGCAGGACCCGCCACCTGAGTCGGGAACCCGGTCTGCTAGACTGGGTCTGACCTAATAGTGCCCCTGAGGGCGCACCTTACGCCTCCGATGAACGCTGACGCTGACCCAACACGCCCAATCAAGCTCAAGAGCCGCCTGCTTTTGCAGAGCTTTTGCCTGCTGCTGGGCGCTATGAGCGCCACAGCGCAGGACAACGTGCGTCTGCCCGATATCGGCGCCTCTGCCCAGGCGATAGTCTCGGAGCAGGACGAACGGCGTTACGGTGAGGCGCTGGTGCGCGAACTGCATCGCGTCGCCCAGGTCATCGATGACCCGCTGGTTTCCGGTTACATCCGCCATCTGGGCTATCGGCTGGCCGCCTTCAGCGACGAACCCGAGCGCGACTTCACCTTTCTCACGCTCGACGCTGACGCGATCAACGCTTTCGCTGCCCCGGGCGGCGTCATCGCGATCCACAGCGGCCTGATGCTGCTGGCGGATACCGAGTCTGAGCTGGCCGGCGTTGTCGCCCACGAGATTGCCCACGTCACCCAGCGGCACCTCGCTCGACGGATGGAGAACAGTAAAAAGGTCACCATTCCGATGATGCTGCTGATGCTGGGCGCAGCGGTGGCCGCCAGCGGCAGCGGGGACGGCGTTCAGGCGGCCATCGTCGGCGGTCAGGGCCTGATGCAGCAGATGATGATCAACTTTACGCGCAACAATGAGTACGAGGCTGACCGCATCGGCATCCGGACCCTGGCGCGCGCCGGCTTTGACCCCCAGGGGATGGCCGAGTTTTTCGGCAAGATGTCCGTGGTCTCACGCAATTATGGTGGCCGGGGTATCCCGGAATTTCTGCGCACGCACCCGGTGGAAACCACGCGGATCGCGGAGGCCAAGGGCCGAGCCGGTTCGGTCACGGTCATCGAAAACCCAGACTACGACCCCGAATACTTCCTGTTTATCCGCGAGCGAGTGCGCGTGCTCACCGCCGACACGCCGCAGGACCTTGAGGAATACTACGGCTTACGCGAGCGCGGTGATGGATTGACGCCGGCCGAGCGGTACGGCCGCGCGCTGCACTTCCTGGAGACCCGACGCCTGGTCGAGGCCACCGAGCTGCTGGAAGTCCTGCTGCGGGATAGACCTAACTCCCTGCCGGTGGCGCTGGCCACGGCCAACGCTGAAGAGCTGGCCGGTCTGGCCGATCGGGCTGAGGAGCGTTTTAACGTGCTCTACGAACGGTATCCCGGCAATCTTGCGGTCACGACCGCGTTCGCTGAGGTGCTGCTGACCCGGGGTGCCGGCGGCGACGTCAAAAAAGCGGAATCGATGCTGCGGCCGCTGCTGAGCCGCTATCCGGATAACGCCAGCCTGTTCATCCAGTACTCGCGCGCAGCCGAGGAAAGCGGCCAGTATGTCCGCGCACAGGAAGCTTACGCCCAGCATGTGTTTCTGTTGGGACAGGTGTACGACGCCGTGTCTCACCTCGAAAAACTCATGAAGAGGCCGGAGCTGGATTACTACGAACGGTCTCGGGTTGAGGCACGGCTGAACGACTACCGTCCGATCCTGGCCGAGATTCAGCGCGAGGACGGCTACGATCCAAGCGAGCAGCGCCGTCGCCGGGACGACCGCATCTCCGCACCTTAGCGATTCAGCGCTGCCGTTAACCCAATCGACGGCACGCTCGTAACCTGGCTGTAACCTAAACCCCCGCCAGCGTTGTACACTGCGGGTAACTATACGCTGACGGCACCCGATGTCTCGGAATAAATTCTCCTCGCGGCACTTTCTCAACCGTGAGCTGAGCCAGATTGAATTCAACATCCGGGTGCTGGAACAAGCGCGTGACGCCGCCACACCGCTGCTCGAGCGGGTACGCTTTCTCTGTATCTCCTGCACAAACCTCGATGAGTTTTTCGAGATTCGGGTCGCTTCACTCAAGCAGCTCGAACAGTTTGGCGCTGGCAAGCAAGGCCCCGATGGACTCGACCCGGCAACAGCCCTCGAAAAGGTGCACGAAGCGACCAATATGCTGGTCAACGGCCAGTACCAGGTGTTCAACGAAGAGCTGGTGCCAGCACTGGCTGAACAAGGCGTGCGCGTGCTGCGCCGGGAGCAGTGGTCCAAAGCCCAGAAAACCTGGCTCGCCGACTACTTCCGCAAAGAAGTGCTGCCGGTGCTGTCACCACTCGGCCTCGACCCGGTGCACCCGTTCCCGCGCCTGCTGAACAAAAGCCTGAACTTTGCGGTAATGGTGCAAGGTGACGACGCCTACGGACGAGATGCGGAGATGGCGCTCGTGCGCGCGCCTCGCTCACTGCCGCGGGTCGTACAGATCCCCGGGCGGCGGGAAACCGGTTATGACTTCGTCTTTCTGTCGTCGATTCTGCAGGCGTTTGTCGACCAACTCTTCCCCGGCATGCAGGTCAGCGGCTGCTACCAGTTTCGCGTCACTCGAAACAGCGAGCTTTATGTCGACGAAGAAGAGGTCGAGGATCTCGCCCAGGCGCTGAAGGGTGAGCTGCTTGAGCGCAGCTTTGCGTCAGCCGTACGGCTGCAGGTGCTGGAAGCCGCGCCCGACGAGATTGTTGAGTTCCTGAGACGTTGCTTCAAGCTTGAAGAGCGAGACGTCTTTCGCTGCAACGGGCCGGTCAACCTCCACCGCCTGGCTGAAATCTTTTCGATGGTGCACCGCCCGGACCTGAAGTACCCGGAGTTTCGATCGCATACGTCGCCGGACCTGATCAGCGGCACGCCGCTTTTCTCCGCCATCGGCAAGCGCGACTACCTGATGCACCATCCGTTCGACGCGTTTGCACCGGTGATCGATCTGCTGCGGCAGGCCGCCGCCGATCCCGACGTGCTCGCCATTAAACAGACCCTTTATCGAACCGGTAAGCGGTCACCCATCGTCGAGCTGCTGATTGAAGCGGCCCGTGCCGGCAAAGACGTCACCGCCGTCATCGAGCTTCGCGCGCGCTTCGACGAGCAGGAAAATATCGAGCTGGCCAACCAGCTGCAGGAGGCCGGCATCCAGGTGGTCTACGGCATCGTGGGCCACAAAACGCACGCCAAGATGCTGCTGATCGTGCGTCGAGAGGGTGGCAAGCTCCGACGATACGCTCACCTCGGGACAGGCAATTACCACTATCGCACCGCAGCGGCCTACACGGACCTGGGGATGCTCACCGCTGACCGGCTGATCTGCGCTGACGTCCATACACTTTTTCAGCAGCTCACCGGCCTCGGCAAGCTGGAAAAGCTCAAGCGCCTTTATCAATCGCCTTTTACCCTTCGGGAGATGCTGCTGCGGAAGATTCGACGCGAGATGAACCACGTGAAGAAGGGCCATGGGGGCCGAATCGTGGCGCGGATGAATGCACTGACCGAAGCGAGTCTGATCCGCGCACTCTACAACGCGTCCAACGCCGGAGTTCAGATCGACCTGATTGTTCGCGGCGCGTGCTGCCTGCGGCCGGGCATCAAAGGCGTCTCCGAAAACATTCGGGTACGGTCGATTGTCGGGCGCTTTCTCGAACACTCTCGGGTCTTCTACTTTGGCAACAACGGCAAACGGGAAGTCTATGCGGCCAGCGCCGACTGGATGGACCGCAACATGTACTCGCGCGTCGAATGCTGCTTTCCCATCCGCGATCCTGCCATGGCTAAGCGAGTGGTCCACGAGACGCTGGAGGTTTACCTGAAAGACAACACGCAGGCCTGGGAACTCGGTAGTGACGGCAGCTATCAGCGGCTCACCTCCGGCGGCGACAAGCGATTTTCCGCGCAGGAGTACCTGATGGAGAAGCGGCCTTGAGTTCAAGCCCTGTCGCTCCCGCCACGGGTTTAAGCTCGGAGGCCAACGCCGACTTTGACTTCTCGCCCGACCAGCTTTTTGCCGCGGTGGACCTGGGCTCCAACAGCTTTCACCTGATTGTGGCGAGGTACGAACACGGCACCCTGATCATTGTCGACCGGATCAAAGAGATGGTGCGGCTGGCCGAGGGCGTTAACAGCAAGGGGCAGCTCTCGGCGCCGGTAGCCAACCGGGCGCTCGAATGCCTGGCCCGGTTTGGGCAGCGCCTGGCCGGGCTGCAGCCAGACCGAATCGCCGCGGTCGGCACTAACGCGCTGCGCAAGATGCGCGACGGCTGGCGGTTCCTTGAGCAGGCCGAGGACCGGCTTGGCTGCCCGATTGAGGTGATCTCCGGCGAAGAGGAGGCAAGGCTGATTTACCTGGGCGTTGCCCACGGGGTTTCCGAGGAAGGCCGGCAGCGGCTGGTGATCGATATCGGCGGCGGCAGCACCGAGCTGGTGATCGGCCGGGAATTTAACGCGGTCATGGTGGAGAGTCTGTTCTTCGGCTGCGTGGCCATCACCCAGAAGTTTTTTGGTGATGGACGCATCACGGCCAAACGCTGGCGCAAAGCCAGCGCCGCGGTGCTGTCGGCGCTGCGCCGCTACGCGCCGCAGTTTCGCGAACTGGGCTGGCAAGAAGTGTTTGGGTCCTCGGGCTCGATGCGGGCTGCCGGGGCGGTATCGGTCGCACAGGGCTGGACCGAGTTCGGCATTTCCAAAGATTCAGTGGCCGCCATTCGAAAGCACCTGCTCGACGCAGGCCACATCGACCAAATCTCGCTGTCGGGCCTAAGCGAGCGCCGGCAGCCGGTATTTGTCGGCGGCATGGTGGTCGTGGAAGCCTGCATGAGTGAACTCGAGCTGGACCACGTTCTCGTCACCGACTACGCGCTGCGTGAAGGGCTGCTGTACGACCTGATCGGACGTATTGAGCACCCCGATCCCAGAGTTGGCGCAGTCCGCTCTCTGCAGCAGCGGTATCCCGTGGACAAGGCTCACGCCCAGGCGGTTGCCGATACCGCTGCCGGGCTGCTCGATCAGGTCGCCGGTCGCTGGCACTTGGAAGATGAGGATCTTTTCCTTTTGCGCGCGGCGGCGCATCTCCATGAGCTTGGCCTGAGCATCGCGCACCACGGCTACCACCGTCACGGCGCCTACCTGCTGGAGCATTCGGACCTGCCTGGATTTTCGAAGCAGGAGCAGAAAATTCTGGCGGTGCTGGTTCACAGCCATCGCGGCGCGCCGGTTCAGACACTATTCGACGAGCTGCCGGAGAGGCTGCAGAAGCGCGTTCGGCGACTCGCCATCCTGCTGCGGCTGGCGGTCGTGTTTAATCGCGATCGGCTACACCAGGAAGTGCCGATCGCACGCCTAAAGGCGGCCAAAGACGAAAATCAGCTCAAGCTGCACCTGCAGGAAGACTGGCTGGCGGAACACCCGCTAACGGCGGCGGATCTGGAGTCAGAGCAAGCCAGCCTCAATAAGATCGACGCGACCCTGAAGCTGGTTCAGGACAACCCGACTGAAAAAGCCTAGCCCTCTGAGTCGACGACGGATTGTGACGGCAGAGGGGGATCTACCGGGGTCTCGTCCTGGGCCGCAGCCACCACGGCCTCAAAGGTCGTGTGGCGAACGTCTTTGCCCTTGACCAGATAGATGATGTACTCGGCGATGTTCTGGCTGCGGTCGCCGATCCGCTCGAGCGCCCGCGCGGCCCACAGGATATTCAGCACGGCCGGAATCGCCCGCGGGTCTTCCGCCATGTAGGTCATGAGCTGGCGGGTGATCGATTCATATTTGGCGTCGACTTTCTGGTCAGCCTCCACCACCGCTACCGCCTGCTCGACGCTGGTCCGCGCAAAAGCGTCCAGGACGTTGGCCAGCATCGCCCGCACGAGCTGCCCCATGTGCTCAAACTCGGTCATGACGTTTTCGTGCAGCCGGTCGCCGCCCATAAACTTTGCCATCTTGGCAACCCGCTCCGACTCATCGCCGATGCGTTCAAGGTCTGAGATGGTCTTGATCACGGACATCACCAGCCTGAGCTCCGAGGCTTCCGGCTGTCGCTTGGCCAGCAGACGCGTGCACTCCTCGTCGATCTCCACCTCTTTAGCGTTGATTCGGTAGTCGTCCCGTTCGATGGTGCGGGCTTTGTCCGTATCGCCAGCGATCATGGCCTCGATCGCGCCCTGCAGCTGACCCTCAACCAAACCGCCCATGGTGAGTACCTGGTTGCGAACACGCTCAAACTCTTCGGCAAATTGCTGTGGCATAGGGCTGGCTGTTGTCTTCCGCGTTGCTTGAATTGAGGGAGGGGCTGTCGATGATCGACGCCCGGTCAGGAATAACGCCCACACGTGCAGTGTACTCTTTTTCTGGAAATTACGGTGGAAGTTTCCGCGTTTAGCCGTCGCTGCCATGTCATTTGGCCGCAATAAATGTGTCAACGAACCGCAATCCATGCTCGTTACGGTGTGCCGAACTCATCAGGAGATTTGCCGTGGATCACGCGCGGATGCACATCGCCATCGTATCGGAGACCTACCCGCCGGAAATTAACGGCGTCGCCTTGACGGTGCGGGGCATGGTCAACAGCTTAAGAGCGGCGCATCAGGTGACCGTGATCCGTCCTCGGCAAGGCTCCGCGGACCAGCCGGCCACCGATGCGAGTATGGTCGAACACCTGATGCCAAGCCTGCCGCTGCCGCGCTATGAAGGCCTGCGATTTGGTCTGCCAGCGCTTCGCCGCGTCGCCCGGGTCTTCGACCAGCACCAGCCGCAGGCATGCTATATCGCGACGGAAGGCCCGCTCGGCTGGAGCGCTTTGCGAGCCTGTCGACAGCGAGGCATTCCCGTACTGACGGGGTTTCACACGCGCTTTGATCAGTATGCCGGGCACTACGGTGTCGGGATGGCGGAGCGCTCGGTCGCAGCTTATCTCAAACGGTTCCACAACCGCGCGCACGGCACCCTGATACCGACCCGGGAGCTGCAGCGCGACCTGCAGCAAAAGGGGTATCAGAACGTCATGCTGCTGCCCCGAGCCGTGGACACAAAACTGTTTTCGCCAGCCAAACGCTGTGTCGAGCTGCGGCGCCGGTGGGGCGTTCCAGATAACGGCCTCGCCGTGATCTACGTTGGCCGGCTGGCGGCCGAAAAAAATCTGTCCGTCGCCGTTGAGGCCTTCGAGGCGATCAAAGCTCGCAACCCCCGAGCGCGGTTTATCCTGGTGGGCGACGGTCCCGCCAGGGCCGCCTTGGAGCAGCAGAACCCCGACTACCAATTCTGCGGCCTTCAGCTTGGAGAGGCGCTCGCTGCACACTACGCGAGTGCGGACATGTTCTTGTTTCCAAGCATCACTGAGACGTTCGGCAACGTGGTCCTCGAGGCGCTTGCCAGCGCGGTGCCGGTGGTTGCCTACGACTACGCCGCTGCCGCCGAGCACCTGCGCAACGGCGAAAACGGCTATGCGGCGCCGTTCGACAACCGCGACGCCTTTATCAGCAGCGCGATTGTGCTGAGCGGGCTGGCCGGTGAGTTACCCGACCTCCGGTCTGGGGCGCGCCAAAGCGTCATTCAGCTAGAGCCCCACAGCGTAGCCGAGGGGCTGGTGGAACTATTTCATGGGTTGGCTCGGGAGAAGGCCGCATGAATATCGTTACCGGTATGCCAGGATTTCTGGCGCAGCATGACTACAAACTGAGTCTTTGGCTCAATCGTCTCGGCGAGAATGAACGGCTCAAGCAGACCCTCGGTCAGGTCAGCCGGCTCGGGGACGGCTTCCTCTGGCATGTATTGATTCTGGGATTACCTTTTGTCATCGGCAGGTCTTTTGTGCCCGTTTCTTTGTGTCTGGCGCTCACGGCTCTTAGCGGCGTGTGGATCTACAAGCGGATCAAGGCGCACTATCGTCGGCCTCGGCCCTACCGCAAAGATCCCAACTTTCTTGCTCGCGCTGTGGCTCTCGATGAATACAGCTTTCCTTCTGGCCACACGCTGCACGCAACCGCGTTCCTGTTTGTGTTCGCGATGACCTCTCCGATGCTTGCGATCCTGTTTGCGCCGTTCGCTATCGCCACAGCGGTTTCGCGTGTGATACTGGGCATGCACTATGTGTCGGATGTGTTTGCCGGCGCGGTGGTGGGTGTGGCCGTCGCTGGCTTTTGGCTGGCTGCCCTGAGCAACCTTGGCTTCCTGAGCCTGTAACAAAGAGCGAAAAACAACTTGACCACCGATCGAGCCGCGACACTCTTTCTTTGTACCGGAAACGCCTGTCGCTCCCAGATGGCCGAGGGGTGGGCACGACATCTGGACCCTGAGGGCATTTACCTCTCGGCGGGCATCGAGACTCACGGGCTGAATCCGCACGCGGTGGCGGTGATGCGGGAAGCGGCCGTGGATATCTCCTACCACTCCAGCAAGACCCTGGACGACATACCGGAGATCGATCGAGTCGACCTGGTGGTCACCGTTTGTGACCATGCGAGTGAAAACTGCCCGGTGTTTCCCGCAGACGCTACGGTGATCCATCGAGGCTTCCCCGATCCACCGAAATTGGCCAAAGCGTTAGAAGACCCTGAGGACCAGCTTGACTGCTATCGGCGCGTCCGCGATGAGATTCGCGCGTTCGTCGTCACCGAGCTGCCGCGGCTGACGACTGCGTAAACGCGATTGCTGAACCCCGGGCGTTGCTAGAACGCCATCCTCGACGCCTCGCGAGAAACCCCCAGGCTGCGCTCCTGTCGCTCCTTAATCTCCTGCGCATCCAGGCAAAGGTTCGCGATAGGCCTCGCTTGCAGCCGGGCAACCCCTATCGGCTCTCCGGTGATCTCACAGTACCCGTAGGAACCCTCGCGGATGCGGTCCAGCGCCATATCGATCTTTCGGATCAGCTTGCGATACCGGTCGCGGGTGCGCAGTTCAAACTGCTGGCTTTCGATCCGGACCGACTCATCCGCCTCGTCACCGATTTCAGGCTGCGCGTCACGCATGTGATCGATCGTCTGACGAGAGGCCTGCAGTAGCTCTTTACGCCACGTCAGGAGATGCTCACGAAAGTATTCGAGCTGTGCGTCGCTCATGTAGGGCTCGTCAGGCGTCCATGGTTGCGTCTTCATCAGAAGTCTCCTTCAGTCCGTTGTGGGTTGCGCCACGTTCCGTGTGAGCCGATTACGCCGCGCTGGAAAGCGGTGAGTCGGTCCACCAGTGGCTGGGAAGGGTCGCGAGGCATTCGCTGCGATCGGCACAGCGCCAAAGCTCAAAGCCGCCCTGTTCGAGCTCACAGATTGTTGTGCAGTGTTCGACCCAATCGCCGTCGTTCAGGTAGGCGATGCCGTCCACACAGCGGATATTGGCGAAGTGGATGTGACCGCAGATATAGCCGTCTACAAGGAGCCCACGAGCCTCGTTCATCGCGCGCTCTTCAAAGCATTGAATGTATGCCATGGCTTTGGTCAGGCGACGCTTGATGCTCACCGACCACGGTGAGTAGGTCAGGTCCATTCGCTGGCGCGCCGAGTTGTACCAGGTGTTCAGTCGACAGCTGAAGCCGTACAGCGTCTCACCGACACTCTCCAGCCAGCGTTTGCCCTGGCCCAACTCGTCCAGCTCATCACCGTGACGTACGCGGTAGCGGGATCCGTCGACGGCAACGTAGTCCAGCTCGCGCCGGATTTCGATGCCGCGCCATTCAGCCCCGCAGAAGGCACGGGCTTCCTCGTCATGGTTGCCAGGCACGTAGACCACCCGAGTTCCTGAATTGGCGAGCTCGAGCAACCGCTCGAGCACCCTCGTGTGGGTGGGATGCCAGTAGGCCCGGCTACTCATGGCTTTGATGTCGACAATATCTCCGACGAGAAACAGCTGCCTGGCGGTTGTGGTGTTCAACAAATGGAGCAGGTGTCCCGCCTGGCAATCGGGTGTGCCCAAGTGGACATCAGAAACAAACAACGATCTGACTCGACTGTGCATGGCGTATCACCTCTCACTGCGGAACTCTGGCTTCGTGGTTAGCAAACCAACACTTCAGAAGACTTCACGTTTGCGCGGAGTTTGAGCGGTCGGTGTTACAGAAGTTGTAATGCTGTATGTCAGTTTTTTTGCGCAAAAAAAGGGCGCCCGAGGGCGCCCTTTTGGGTATTGCTTGACGGAAACCCCTTAGAGGTCTTCGTCAGGATCTACGTTGGTCCACTCACCGTTGGTCCAGTCTTCGCTCGGCGAAGCACCCGGGACCAGCGCGCCTGCGTAGTCGACCTTGTCAAAGAAGTCGTCAAACAGCGTGGCGTCGATAACGCCGATGCCGTCAGCCGGCGAGCCGGCAGCGGGAATCAGCGCGTTGTTGGAGGCAGAACCGATGCGACCGCCAGCAGCCAGCCCGGTGAGCTGCGGGTCAGCGGTCGTGTTGTTGGCACCGCCGTTGAACAACTCAGATTCAAGCAGATCAGCCTCATTGTCATCGAAGAGGTTGCCGTCACAGGCCAGAACCGAGTTGGCGATCGTGCCGTTGTTCGGGTCAGCGTTCACGTCGATGTTGATCTGCGGACCGTCAATACGGAGGCAGTCGCTCGGCGCGAGGTCGCCGGATCCGCTGGCCACCAGCAGGTTGGTGATGTTGAAGAGCGCACCACGACGAATGCGCAGTGCCTGCTGAGGCCCTTCACCAACGCCCGCTTCGTAGAAGATGGTCACATTAGCGAACTGCGGGAAGGTCCGCGGCGTGGCGCCTTCGTTACCTTCCTGGCCATCCCACTCGAAGCCGCGTGCGTCTTTCAGAGCGGCCTCAGACATGTGGGCAATGCCGTACTGCAGCTTGGGCTGAGCCCCCTGCGTCATGTCAAAGCTGTCATCATCAACCGCGGTTACCAGCGCGTATTTTACGTTGCCGGCACCACCGAACCACTCAATGCCGTCATCGCCGTTGCGGTGAACGTGGATGTGATCGATCACCGTACCGTTACCCACGGTGTACAGCGAAAGGCCGTTCAGCTCAGCAAGCGCAGAGATTTCTGTCCCGGCATATTCGATGCGAACGTACCGCAGCTCGCCGCTGTTGTCGTCGTTGTTCGTGCCGCCGTAGTTTTGGATCTCGAGTTCATCAAGGCAGCTCGCCGGATCACAATCGTTAGGAACACCTCGGCCGGCGATGATCACGCCACCCCACTGGCCCGCGGTCAGGTCACCTTCCAGCAGGTGCCGCTTAGAGGTAAACACAATCGGCGCTTCCGCGCTGCCAACCGCCTTGATTTGATTGCCTCGGCTGACCGAGAAGAACGCGCCAGCGTCCTGTGAGCCCTGGGGCAGGTTGTCGCCAACTACCACGGTGCCGGGCTCAATGGTGAGAACCGCCGGCGTACCGCCTTCCGGACCGAGGTCGTGGCCAAAGCGGAAACCGCTCAGGCTGATAACCCAGTGCAGGTCGTTGGTCAGCGTCTGGCTGGTGTTGAGCGTTGCCGGGAGAACACAGGCACCCGGAATATCCGGATCAGCGCCGGCAGAAAACGCCGGGCAAGTCGCCGCGCCGAACGTCTCAGTCCACGGGCAGGCCGGATCAGGAACCAGCGAGGTGAAGTTGATCGTTCCACTGCCGCCACCGTCGAGGGTGTACGTGACGTCCATAGAGGAACAGCTGTTAAACAGGAAATCTGCGCTGCCAACGACCGTGTTGGCCACGTTGCCGGATGAGTTGAAATCCCCGCCGGTGTTGGTGAAAAGATCCAGTCCGTTGTAGCTGTTGATACCGGTGACGGTTGTGGTGTTGGCGGTAACCCAGGTCGCGTTGCCGCTGTCGTCGTTGGCAAAGAACGCAAAAAAGAACTGGCGACCGCCACCCGGCAGCTCGAGGATGCTCAGGGTGGCACCGGTGCCGAGGTTTCCGTTCGGAATCCAGGTAGCGGGCATCACCTTGGTCACGGTCAGTGCACTGGCGGCGCCAGCGAGTAACAGTGCGGCGACACCCATGAGCGCAGACGTCAGGCGTCGGTTGCTGTGTAGCATTTGTGTTCTCCCTAGGAAGCGAGGAATAGGTAGGTTGAGTTAAGTGTTGCAATCGGTAACGCGACGCCAAGATAGGTTGGCTTTGTTACAGTCTCTTGAGCGGTGCGTTACAGATTTATGACAGCGGTGTGTAACCCGTCAGAAACGCCAATCCACGCCGATTCCGAACTCGCGGCCCCGCTTAAAGGTCCGCGTGAACTCGTCTCCCTGGGTAAACAGCACCCGATCGTCAAGCAGGTTTCTTGCGTTAAAGCCAAGTTTCAAAGAGCCATCCAGGAAGGTCTGGCTGAAGACAAAATCCACAACGTGAGTGGGCTGCTCAAAGATGTCTGGCACCCCCTGCGCGCCGACAAAGCTGATTCGCTCGCCGAAGGTGTTGTAGAGCAGCGTCGCCTTGATGCCGCGGTCTTCGTTGTCGTAGCCGATCTGCAGGTTAAACACATACGGAGACTGGCCCTGTAGTTCCCGGTTGAGGTTGGTGAGGCGGCCCGCCTGCTCTTCGGTAATTTCCACGCTGGAGTCGATGTAGCTGTAATTGCCGGCTACGTACAACTTCGAGAACAGCCCGAGATCCCACCAGCGCTGCAGCGGCTCCAGGCTGCGATAAAACTCCAGCTCAAGGCCGTTGATTTCCGCAGCCTGCACGTTGCCTACGGTGGTGCTCTGGGCCGAGCCGCCCAGAAAAATCAGCTCAATTGGGTTCTCCAATTCTTTGCGAAACAGCGCAACGGAGATGTTGTTGATGGTGTCGAAGTATCGTTCCCAGCGCAGGTCGTAGTTGGTGATGTTGACCGGCACGAGATTCGGGTTACCGTTGATGTTCAGGTCAAGCTCAGGATCGGTGTAAAGAGACGTGGACGCCTCGCGAAATTCCGGACGCGTGGTGGTCTCACTGAAGCTAAGCCTTAGCTGGGTGGCGTCACTAAATGACCAGGTGGCGCTAACGCCAGGATACTTTTCGTCTGTCTGGATATCCGACACGACAGGCTCGCTGGTGTCGAAGCGGTCGACGGTTGTCACGTTCTGGTCAAAAGCCTCGTCCCGGATACCCAGATAGACGCGAAGCTTGCGCCAGGTTGCGTCGACCGAAAGATACTGGCCGTCGATGGTCTGGTCCGCGAAGTAGGTATCGGAGCTGAGCGTCCGCTCAAAAAACTGAAACCCACCGTCAGGTGAAATGTTGATCGGGTCCAAAACCGTTTCGGGGTCTTGCCTGCGAAGATCACGGTCACGGCAATCGCGACTGCGACACTCAAAGCGGAACCGACGAATGAACGAGTTTCGATCTTTGTCGACCTTGTTGATGCCGGCACCAAAGGACACGGAGAGATCATCCCACTCCACGGGCAGCCGAAGATCGACCGCGTAGTTGGTGGCGTTGTCCTCCAGCAGCGACCAGAATCGCTCGTTCGCCGTGTTGCTGCCGGTAAACACAAAATCGCCTTCACCGAAGTCGGTATAGCTGTAGCGCCGCGCGTCGGGGGAGTCTCGGAACGTATCCGCGTCGGAGTAAAACCAGCTGATTTCAAAGTCGGCCAGCTTCGGAAACACGTGCTTGCCGTTGAGCTGCAGCGCAGAGAGCTCCCGCGACTCAAATTCGAGGAACGTTTCCTCGATGATGTTGCCCTCGATCTCCAGGCCGCGTGAAACCCGCGTTTCGTCCTCAGAATTGCGGAGCCGCATGCCGGTGAAACTCAGCTGGTGAAGGCCTTTCCAGTCGATCCCGGCCGACAGGTAGTTGGTGATATTGATGAACCGGCGGGTGATGTCGACATCAAAATCGGTTGCGGTCGTCAGACGGATCTCATCATCAACGAGGAACCCGAAGAACGAATCGCGGGTTTCAAAGCGGTTGCGGAAATCCTGATCGTAGGCATAGACCGCCAGCGCACCCGCGGTTACGTCACCCCAGTCTCCGCGCCAGCCTCCGGAAATTGTCAGGTTGTAGTCAGCCGGCAGCTCGCGCGGGCGATTGTTGTAAATCGTCGGAAGCTCTTGCCCGGTGGTATCCGTGAGAGAAAAGTCGGGCGTCGGGAAGGCTCGGGTTCCATCATCTTTGCCGAGAAAGTCGTCATTACCGCCGCGGTAGTCCCCACCGCTGTCCCAGGTCGACTGGTTGTGCCAGGCCGACGAAACGCCAACCCGATAAAAACTGCTGGCAGGGATGCCGGTGGTTCGAAGGTTGATGGTGCCGCCGCCAAACTCCGCCGGCATGTTGGACTCAAAACTCTTCTGGACCAGGACGCTGGCGAGGATATCCGCCGGAAACAGGCTCAGCGGCACGACGCGACGCGTTGGGTCGGGGCTGGGGATGTTGGCGCCGTTCAAGAGCACGCTTGAGTAGCGTTCACCCAGGCCGCGCACGTACACATATTTCCCGTCCACCAGCGTCAGGCCGGTAACTCGCTTCAACGCACCGGCCGCGTCGCCGTCACCCGCGCGGGATATGGCCTCCGCGCCGAGCACGTTGGCAACACCCGAAGACGTTCGCTGCTCCTCGAGCACCGAGGCCAGCGAGCCTTCGACAAACGGCTCAAGCACCACAAACTCGGGCAGCTCCAGACCAGCCGGTACCAGCTCCACCTCCAGCGGCGTGGTTTGCTCGCTCACGATTTCGATGCCGTCCTGGGTGAGGGTCGCATGCTCCCCGTGCATCACGGATATCGAATAGGTGCCCGGCGGCAGGTCGACCTCAAACAAGCCGTCCGGGCTGGTCTGTAAATCGACTGGCGTACCGCTGATGAAGATCCGAGCGCCGCTTACACCCTCGCCCGTCTCAACTGAGAACACTTTGCCTGAGAGCTTGCCGGGATCGCCGGCGACGATGAGCTGCTCGGCCTCGCCGCTGGCCTCGAGACCCTGTCCCTGGTTGGAACTGTCGAGGACGATACTGGCGTCCCGGCCATCATCAAAAATCGTGACCAGCAGCTGCGCCGATTCGTCGGGAATGAGGTTGAGCGGCAGCGTTGCAATCAGCGCTTCTGCGCTACGGATTGTCAGCTCGTGCTCGCCTGGCGCCAGCTCAAAGAACAGCGCTCCGCGAGAATCGGTCTCGCCGATCAGCTCATCATCCAGCACCTCGATTCCCGGCTGGGGAACGCCACCGGAGAAAACGAAGATCGACAGCCGAGCGTTTTTGGGTGGCGGCTCCGGTTCATCAGTGGCTGGCGCCTGGGCGGTTGGGCCAGCCTGCGCGTCATCTCCCGGCGCCGACTCCTGCGCG
This sequence comes from Pseudomonadota bacterium, assembly GCA_039033415.1. Lineage (NCBI taxonomy): Bacteria > Pseudomonadati > Pseudomonadota > Pseudomonadota bacterium. Next base: position 48,332 of record JBCCCR010000039.1, read on the forward strand.
TGAGCACCCGCCATCGCTAGCAGCAGCAAGGCCGCGATATGGATCCAGAGTCTGGTCATCGCGAATCAGGCGCAGCGCCACGGTTCGGCGCGGCAGTCTTCCATGGCCCGGCGGAGCTCAACAGCCTTACGAAACAGATCAGGGCGTTTGAGGAGACTGATGTGGCGAATGGCGTCGTCAAACTGATTCATCTTGAAATACGCGTAGGCCAGCGCATAGCGAAGATCTTCCTCCGCTTCCAGCAAACCTGCCCGGTTCAAAGCGTCTTCCATCGTGACGATGCCGCTGTAGTCTTCCAGCTCCAGCAGGATGGCAAGGCGTTGTTTCAGTTTGATGTCCTGCGCCTGGATTTCCGTATTGAGGCTGAGGGCTCGATAGAGCTTGCCTGCGCGGCGATAGAGCTCAGCCGCCTCGGAAACGAGCGCGGGATCAGCGAGAGACGCCTGATAAAAAATCTCCGCGGCCGCCAGCGGGTCACCGCGCCCGAGGTAGGTGTGGGCCTTGACCTTCGCGAGGTCGAGATTCTCCGGGAACTTCAGGCCACCGATTTCTAAGAAGCGCAGCGCCTCGTTGAACTGACCGGCGCTTCGCAGCGCGTTGCCGATGGCAACGTAGTCCTCAGCGGTCCCTTCCGAGGCGTCGAGGTACGCTTTACCGAGCTCGGCGGCTTCCTGATACAGAGAAAGCTCGATCAGGTAAAACACCTTTCGGCGGGTGAACGAATAGTTGCCGGGGAAACGCTCAGACGCCGCGGCGAGAATATCCCAGGTGCTGTTGCGCTCGTTGAGGAGCCAGTGGGCGTGCGCCCGCATGATGTAGGTAGAAGAAAGCCGCGCAGCCGCCTCACCCGCTTTCTCAATCGACTCGATCGCCTCGCGGTACTCCTCCAGGGAGTAGTGCACCTGAGCGAGGTAGATGTAGATGACGTCCGGCGTCTGGCCGGTGGTTTCATCGACAAAACCTTCGTCGATGGCCCGGTAGAAGTTGGTTTTGGCCAGCGCCGCCTCGCTGCGATTGAGCTGCACCAGCCCGTAAACGGCGTAGTACTTGCCGCGATCGACGTCCTCGTCCTGCGCGAGATCGACGCTCAGCAGCGCCTCTTCAGCGCGGTCGTAGTGCCCGTCCTGAACGAGCACCGACGCCAGCTCGATGTAGTCAACGTCCTCGTCTTTCGCCCACACGCAAGAGCAAAGGGCCAGCAAAACGCTGGCCAGGAGGGTGCGCCACATCGGGGTCATGTCGCGAGTCGATTACGAAAGGTCGAAGCGCACGCGCTGGCGAGCCCATACGCGTACGCTTTCACCGTTGTAGCTTGCGGGCTCAAACTTCCAGCTTTTGACGCCGGCAACCGCCACGTCCTCGAAGATACCGCTGGGGCTGGCCTCGAGCACCTTAACGCGCTCCACGTCACCGGTGGGGCTGATCAGGACCGATAGCAGCACGTAGCCTTCGATACCTTTGGCCTTGGCTCGGGGCGGATAGGCCATGGCGCTTTGAACGGTGGGTCGGGGCGGATCGTCAACCGAATCGTCGGTCATGACCACGTTATCCGAACCGCCCAGCAGGTCGCCGGTCAGGTCGCCAAGATCGTCAGCATCAAAGCCCGGCAGGCCCAAGTCCAGACCCGACAGCGATGACAGGCCGGTCACAGGCGCCGGGGCGCGCCGCGGCTGCGGCTTGCGTGGCGGCCGCTTCTTCTGCACCTGCTTCTTGGGCTTAGGCTTCTCTTTCTTTTCGTAGTCGATCTTCGCCGTCTTGATCTGGTCTTCGGCCTGCGGACCGTCCGCAAACTTATTGATCAGCACAATGGTGCAAAACACCAGCGAGGATCCGAGCACCATGGACGCCATAGCGATCGAGTGTTTTTTGATATTCATCAATAGAAAAACCTTATCTGTAGTCCCCGGGTCAGCCTTCGCCCGCCTCTGCCACCGTTGCCACGCCGACATCTTCGGCACCAGCGAGCCTCGCCTGGTCAACCACTTCAACCAGACGGTTAGTGGGCACAATCTCGTCGGTCACTACGAGCACCGACTTGTTGGTTCCACCCTTTAACAAATCACGCAGCCGGCTCTGAATCACCCAAACCCGAATCGGTTCGCCGTTGAGGTAGGTGTCGCCGCCTTTATCGATGTACAGCCGGATCGCCTTGGTCGACGCGACGCTGCTGCTGGACGCCGCCGGCCGTTCGAGGTCCAGCTTCATGTCCTTCACAAACGTGGTGCTGACCATAAAGAAGATCAGCAGAATAAAGACCATGTCGATCAGGGGTGAGATATCAATCCCCTCTGGGCCGCGCTTTTTTTCTCGGTATCTCATCGGCGTCTCTTACACACGGCCAGCCGTCAGCAGGTCTTTGATCTGCGCCAGCTCAAGCTCCAGCCGGCTTTGCTGCCGATCCAAAAAGCCTTTAACCAGCAACCCTGGAATGGCCACTGCCAACCCCATCTGGGTGGTGAACAGCGCCTGCGAAATGCCGCCGGCGATGCCGCCGGACTGGGAATAGAGCGACATGTCGCCGAGTGAGTCGAAGGTTTCGATCATGCCAACAACGGTACCGAGCAGCCCCAGCAGGGGCGCAACGGCAATGATCGAGGTAATCAGCGCGTTGTATTTCTGCAGATCGCGCTCGTAGGGGGAAAACGCGTCGTCCAGATAAGGGCGCGCGCCGGTGGGATGGGTTCGCACCACCTCAACCCCGGTCAAAACGGCGCGGTCGATGAGGCCCTTCGCCTTGGTAAATTTGCCCTTCTTGGCGCGGCTCAGCAAGATTCGGACGCTCCGCCGATTGCCTCGCTGCAGCAGCGAAATGCGATAGCCAATGGCAAGCCAGAGCACCACGGTGGCAACGATCAGCGGCGGCATGACATAGCCACCCTTGTCCACGTAGGCCAGCAGCTCCGCCAGGATGGTTTCCATCAGGAGCATCAGGCGGCCGCCCTCAGCTGCGACTTGCGATCCTGGCTGACGTTGATGACGTGAAGCGCCGCTTTCTCCATCTGATCTTTGATGGCCTCGGACCAGCTGGACAGCATGTTTCCGAGCAGCAGCAGCGGGATCGCAACAATCAGGCCCAGCTCGGTGGTGACCAGGGCAATCGCAATACCCCCAGAAAGCAGCTTCGGATCGCCAGTCCCAAACTCGGTGATGATCTCAAAGGTGGAGATCATGCCGGTGACGGTACCCAGCAGACCAAGCAGCGGCGCCACGGCGGCGATGACGAGGATAAAGATCCCGAAGCGATTCAAATGCGGACTTTCGTGCAGGATCGCCTCAGAGACGATGTCTTCAATGTGATCCCGATCTTTTTCGAGGTTGCGAATCGATGCCGCCACCACGCGAGCCGGCGCGCTCTTTTTGTTGCGCAGGTATTGCAGCGCTTCATCCTGGCGCCCCTCTCGCACCATACCGCCGACACGATCACCCAGCTTGCCGGCGCCGGTACTGGCGCCGCGCAGGAACACAAAACGCAGCACGCAGAGGAGCAAACCGATGGCACCCAGCGTGACGATTACCCAGCCGATGGTTCCGCCGTCGTTGATAATGTCCACCGGCGTTTTCGCTTTCTTGGTCTCGACTTCTTTCGCCAGGGACTCGAAGAGGAACACCGGAATGGTGGCTGCGCCGCCGTTCGCCAGGACACCGTTCACGGCTTCCGGGTCGCCGGCCGGCCAGACCTTCAGCCGTTCGCCGCCGGCAGGCGCCAGCACGGAGGACACGCCAGCACCCCGACCGTAGGCCGCGATGTTCCCGACGCGCAGGATTTCACCCGCAATCTCCTCGCCGTCGGCCGTGTAGAAGACGCCCTGCTCGCGCCGTATCTGGCCGAGCGTCTCAATCAGCTGCGCACCCTCGTCAAACAGCGCCGCCACCCGCTGATCGTCCGTCATGTTCGCGAACGCTTCGCTGTCCAGCGTGCTGATGTCGTATTGCTCGAGGGTCACGCCAGCCTGCTGAAACGTCGCGGCCAGGATCGCTCGGTTGTCGGCGTTGGCGAGCGCCTGTTCTTCTGAAGCGTTCACCTGCTCGTCGACGGCGTCCGCCTGCGAGTCCAGCCGCACAACGGAGCGCTGTAGGGCGTCAACCTCCGCCTGCAGGGCATTGGACGCCTGGGCGTTTCGGCTTTTGGTCTGCTCGATCAGCCGCTCCAGCTCGCGCCGCTGCGCTTCGAGGAAGGCAAACTCGCGCTGGTAAGCCTCTTCAACCGAACGCCCTTGGGGTGCCGGCGCGGGGGCTGGAGCCTGCTGCACCGGCGGCTGCGAGACGCTCTCGTCCGCGGCCTGATCCTGCGCCAGGCTCACACTCGGCTGCAGAAGCAAGCCGGCCAGCAGCAACGCTGTGATGCGAGCGATCACGACGGCACCCGTCCGGTCAGCGTGTTGGGCAGCTCAAAGTAGCCCTGACGAATCTGCTTCTGAAGCGAATCGAACAGGTTGGCGATGCTGGCGATGGCCTCAGCGTCCGAAACGGGCTGAAAGCGCCATTCGTTGCCCGCCTGCACCACCTGGCCATACTGAAGGTCTGCGGTTCGGTAAAACATCATGACCGTGCCGATCTTGGCTACGTCGGCAAGCAGACGCTTCCCGTTAAGATCGATCGTTTGGGAGTAGATGCCGTTTTCCCGGGTCAGGCGGATTTCGTCTTCGTACAGCGCCCACAGCCGGTTTGCCGCGCGGTTGGGCGGGATGACGTTGGTCTCGAGCTGCACCCGGATCTCCTCCAGCTCGCTAAGCCGCTCTTCTCTTTTAAAAGGAAGCGAGCGCCCGATGTACGACTCCATGTCGGCAATCGCAGCGAGCACCGCAGGGAGGAGGACGTCGTTGTCGACGCCGGCTTCGGCTGCCTCAGCCTGGTTCTCGCTCAGCTTTTGCTGAAGCTGCTGGACCTGAGTTTCCAACCGGTTCTGGTTAGCAGCGAGCTCCGTTTTTTGCGCGGCCAGGCTGGCCATCGTGGCGCGCTGCTCGTCCTTTAATATGTCGAGCTCCTGGTTGAGCTCCTCGACTTCCGTGCGCAGCGTAATCAGCCGACTCGCCAGCTCGTCGATCTCGTCGCTAAATACCGGGGTCGCTAGGACCAAACCCGCCAGCGCAGATGCGCCGAGCCGCCAAAGTGTCATGTTGTTTATCCGTTAGGCCGTTAGGTACAGGAAAGCGCCAGCGCCCTGACGGACTTCTGGTGCCGCAAGGATAATCAGGCCATATGACACTTTTGTTACAGAGCCCCGAATCGAGCGAAGAGATGTCACTTTTGGTGCTGGCAGACCCAAACTTTCTCTCTATCGCCGTGATCAGCGCAGCC